>JBEBXF010000213.1:0-6239 GCA_040391725.1 Eoetvoesiella caeni
CTACCTGGACATCAAGACGGTGGTGGTCAGTTGCGGCACCTGCTACGACCAGTTGGCCGGCTACGAGTTCGACAAGATTTTCCCGGGCTGCCGCCTTATCGATATCCACGAGTACCTGCTTGAAAAAGGCCTGCATCTGGAGGGCATTACCGGCACGCGCTATATGTACCACGACCCCTGCCACACGCCGATGAAGCTGCAGGATCCCATGAAGACGGTCAAGGCGCTGGTGGGCGACGCCACGATCAAGGCGGATCGCTGCTGCGGCGAGTCGGGCACGCTGGCGGTGTCGCGCCCCGATATTTCCACCCAGGTGCGCTTTCGCAAGCAGGAAGAGCTGGCCAAGAACACGGCGCAGATCCGCGCCGACGGTTTCGACGGCGAGGTCAAGATACTCACCTCATGCCCATCGTGCCTGCAGGGCCTGTCGCGCTACGAGGAAGACACCGGCATGGACGCGGACTATATCGTCATCGAAATGGCCAAGCACATCCTGGGCGATACCTGGATGGAAGACTATGTGCGCGATGCGAATGCCGGCGGAATCGAGCGTGTGCTGGTCTAGCGGTTGCCTTGCCTGAATAAGGCAAGGCGCGGTGCCGGAAGCCGTCGCCGCGGATTACACGCTTGACGAGTCGTCTTCGGGCTGAATGACGACCCGGGGGGCGGGGAACTCCACCGAGAAGATGCTGCCGGCGCCGAAGCGGCTGCGGATGTGCAACTCGGCGTTGTGGCGCATGGCGACGTGCTTGGTAATGGCCAGGCCCAGCCCCGTGCCGCCAGTGGCGCGCGAACGGCCGCGGTCGACGCGGTAGAAGCGTTCGGTAAGCCTGGGGATGTCCTGTGAGGCAATGCCGATGCCGGTGTCCTGCACCGAGTAGCAGGCGCTTCCGGTCTCGGTGATGTACCAGCTTACGGTAATGGTGCCGTCCTTGGGGGTGTAGCGCACGGCGTTGGTCAGCAGATTGCTGACGGCCGAGGCCAGCTCCGATTCGATGCCCAGCACGCACAGGCTTTTGTCGATGTTCTCGACGAACACATGCCGGCCGCCCGACAGCGTCTTGGCTTGCAGCAGGGCGTTGTCGATGATCTTCGCCAGGCGCACCGGCTCGCCGATGGTGGAGGGCGAGGATTCCAGCGTGGAGAGCGTAAGCAGGTCGGCCACGATGGCCTCCATGCGCGTGGCCTGTTCCATCATCAGCGAGTGATAGTGCTCGCGCTGTTCGGTGCTGAGCGAATCGCTGGGCATGTCGTGCAGGGTTTCCAGAAATCCCGACAGCACGGTAAGCGGCGTGCGCAATTCATGCGAAACATTGGCCACGAAGTCTTTCCGGGTGGTTTCCAGCTTTTCCACCTGGGTGACGTCGCGCGTCACGATCAGGAATTGCTTGATGCCGTAAGGGGTCAACTGCACCAGCAGGGATTTTTCCTGGCCGTCCTTGGCCAGGTGCAGCAATATGGGATCGGGCCACGAGGATTGACGGCCGTATTTCGCGAATTCGGGCGCTCGCAGAATATTGAAGATGCTGAAGCCTTTGTCGGAGGCCAGCTTCAGGCCGGTGTGCTCGCTGGCGGTCTTGTTGCACCAGGTGATCTGCATTTCTTCATCGAGCGTGATGGCGCCGTCGGGCAGCGCTTCGGCGGCCAGCATGATGCTGTCCACCTGACGGTGCAGCTCTTCGATTTCGTTGTGGTTCTTGCGCAACTGCCGGTAGATGACGGCCAGCACGTCGTCCCAGGGACCCGCCGAGATGGGCGGCGAGGCTTCGATGTTCTTGACCCAGCGGTTGATTTTGGACAACTGCGCGCCGCTGACCAGAATCATCGCCGCCAGGCCGAAGGTCAGAACCGCCCAGCCTGTGACGGGGTCTATCCATGTCCCGGCCAGCCAGGCCATCAGGACCCACAAACCCATTGAAATTAATGTCTTGATCATGCTGGTTGCTGCGTCGCTTCGGTAAGGCTTTTGGCGGGTGGCCCGGCAAGGCAATGTGAGTTGAAAAAACAACTATACATTACATTGTGTTGCGTTCCGCAGGCCGGGTTTGATCCGCCGTGGTGGTTGGCTGGGTGGTAAAACGGTAACCGGCGCCACGCACGGTTTCGATGTGGTTTTCGTGCCTGCCGGGCTCCAGGGCCTTGCGCAGGCGGCGGATATGCACGTCCACGGTGCGCTCTTCCACGAACACGTGATCGCCCCATACTTGATCCAGCAGTTGCGCTCGCGAGAACACGCGTTCGGTGTGCGTCATGAAAAAATGCAGCAGACGGAACTCGGTGGGGCCGATGGTAAGGTTGATGCCGTTGCCCGTGACGCGATGCGTCGTTGGATCGAGCTGCAGGCTGCCGATGGCGATGATGTCGTCGGTAAGCTGGGGCGCGCGGCGGCGCAGCACCGCCTTGATGCGGGCAATGAGTTCCTTGGGCGAGAACGGTTTGGTGATGTAGTCGTCGGCGCCGGCTTCCAGGCCTTCTATTTTGTCGTGTTCCGAACCTTTGGCCGTAAGCATGATGACCGGAACCTGGCGGGTGCGTTCGTCGCCGCGCAGTTGTTTGGCCAGCGTAATGCCCGAGGCGCCCGGCAGCATCCAATCCAGCAGGATGAGGTCGGGCAGTTCGGCGCGTATCAAGGTTTGGGCCTGTTCCGCGTCGAAGGCCCGCAATACCTTGTGCCCCGCGAAGCTCAGGTTGACCGAAATCAGTTCCTGGATTGCCGGTTCATCTTCGATGACAAGTATGGTTGTGCTCATAAGGCTGGATCTTTAACTGTGGTGTATTAGGGTTTGACGTGCTCAGTTTATGGACGAATTGTTTCAGGTTTGTGAATTTCACGAGCCTTGGGCGGGACTTTGCGCAGGCGGATTTAAAATAAGCCTGCCAGTGCCAGTGCCAGTGCCAGTGCCAGTGCCAGTGCCAGTGCCAGTGCCAGGCCGTCTGCTGCAGCCGCCGAATCCTTCTTTGCCCCGATGGGGTACGATAACGCATCATGCAAAATTCCACTTCCTCCGACCAGTCCGCCGAGTCGACCACCCATTTTGGCTATAAAACCGTCAGCGAGGCCGAAAAGGCCGGCAAGGTGGCCGAGGTATTTCATTCGGTGGCATCGCGCTACGACATCATGAACGACCTGATGTCGGGCGGCCTGCACCGGGTCTGGAAGATGTTCACCATCGGCCGCGCCGGCGTTCGCCCGGGCATGAAGGTGCTGGACATCGCCGGCGGCACGGGCGACCTGGCCAAGGCATTCGCCAAAAAAGCCGGGCCGTCGGGCCAGGTCTGGCTGACCGACATCAACGACTCCATGCTGCGCGTGGGGCGCGATCGCCTCATGGATCATGGGGTGCTGGTTCCCGCCGCCGTGTGCGACGCCGAAAAACTGCCGTTCCCCGATGGCTATTTCGACCGTGTCAGCGTGGCTTTCGGCCTGCGCAACATGACGCACAAAGACCGGGCGCTGGCCGAGATGCGCCGCGTGCTGAAGCCGGGCGGCAAGCTGCTGGTGCTGGAGTTCTCGCGCGTGGCCAAGCCCCTGGCCCCCGCCTACGACTGGTATTCCTTCAATATCCTGCCCTGGATAGGCAAAAAAGTGGCGGGCGACGAAGACAGCTACCGCTATCTGGCGGAATCCATCCGCATGCATCCCGACCAGGAAACCCTGGCCGCCATGCTCGAAACGGCGGGTTTGTCGCGGGTGCGCTACTTCAACCTCACGGCGGGCGTCGTGGCGCTGCACGAAGGCGTGAAACTGGGCTGATTGCAGCCATGACGGCAAAAACCGCTGCAGCCGCAATGTAATCGCGGCAGCGGCAGCCTCCATGGCTGCTCAGCGTCGTTTCCCGGCGGTTCGTCACGCTGCGTTCGGCCGTGGACGGCCGTCCGGGCAGCCATCCCGCCCATGCTCCCGTCGGGCTTTATCGGCCGGCCGCTCGCTCGCCTTGTTCAAAGGCCCCCCCATGCACTTCTCCGACAGGCCTTCCCAAGGGGATTCCGGCTGGGTTTTCCCTTCTTCTTGAATTTCTTTTCAGGCCCCTCCCGGTTTTTCGCCGATTAACCACGTTTTAAGTTAATATTCAGCTTGTAGTAAGAAAACGCTGCGGGGCGTTTTCTGTGAACTGCACACTAGCGTCAGGGCCCGGCCATGCGCTTCTACCGGAGAACACTACATGTCTCGAAGACTACACAGATTTTTTGCCATCGCCATGCTGGCGGTGTCGGCGGGCGCCCTGATGTCGGCCTCGTTCGACGCCGAGGCGCGGCGTATGGGGGGTGGCAAGAGCTTTGGGCGGCAGTCGTCCAATATTACCCAGCAGCGTCAGGCTGTTACGCCTCCGGCGGCGGCTTCGGCCACGCAGCGCAGCGCGGCGCCGGCGGCTGCCGCCGGCAGCGCCGCGGCGGCAGGCACAGCGGCCAAAAGCGGCATGTCGCGCTTTTTGGGCCCGATTGCCGGCATAGCGGCGGGCCTGGGTATCGCCGCCCTGTTGTCCAACCTGGGGCTGGGCGGCGCCTTCTTGGAAATGATGTCCAGCCTGGTACTCATCGCCTTGCTGGTCTTTGCCGTCATGTTCATCGTGCGTCGTCTGCGCGGCGCCTCGTCCGCGGCGCGGCCGGCCATGCAGGGGGCGCAAGGCGCGTTCCGCACTTCCAGCAACGGCAATGCGTCGGCCCAGCCATGGAATCAGGCCAGCCCTCCCGCTGTTGAACCCGTCTCGTCCGCGGCTCCGGCGCCAGCCGCTCCGGCCGATGAAGCCTGGTTCATCCCGGGCGATTTCGATACTCCCACTTTCCTGGCCAACGCCAAGGCGCAGTTCATCGCCATCCAAAAAATCTGGGACAGCGGCGACGTGGATCGCCTTTCCGAATACCTGACCGACGATCTCATCGCCGAGATCAAGCCGCAGATCCTGGCGCGCGAAGGCAAGGCCGAAGTCACCGAAGTGGTCTTGCTCAATGCCGAACTCCTGGGTATTGAAACCGTTGCGGGCGGCCACCTGGCCAGCGTGCGCTATTCGGGCATGCTGCGCGAGTCCGCCGGGGCCGAAGCCTTCCGCTTCGAAGAAGTATGGAATCTCTACAAAGCCGAGAACGCGGGCTGGCTGTTGGCGGGCATCCAGCAAATTCCCGTCGACAACGCTAACTAGTCAAAGGGAACACCAATCGGCCAGGCCGGCACGCGGGGTGCTGGTTTGGTCAAACAATCCGGGCCGGCCCTTCGGGCGCCGGCCCGGATTGTTTGCATTCCGCCCGGCAAAGATTTTTCTATTGTCAGTTAAACTTAGGGTTGGAACATTTTTCCCTGTGTGTCGCGCCTGGCCGCGAGTTTTCGTCATGCTTCCTATTCCCTCTTTTCTTGCTCCCGCCTATGTTTTCGCCAGCGCGCTCAACAAGCTGCTGCGGCGCGAGCCGTGGGCGCTCGAAAAACTGGCCCGCCATGCCGGTAAAACGGTGCGTTTTGCCGTCGGGCCCTGGGTGGCGGGGTTGACGCTGCTGTCCGACGGCGGTGTGCAGCCGTCCGATCCGGCGGTCGTTCCCGATGTCACGCTAACCATTCCCACTGCGAATCTGGGGCAGGTGCCGCAAGCCCTGCGCTCGGCCGACCCTGCGGAAATCACCAATCTTATGCATGTGCAGGGCGATGCGGGCCTGGCCGCCGTCGTGTCCGAACTGGCGCGCGACTTGCGCTGGGACGCTGAAGACGACCTGGCAAGGGTGGTGGGCGATGTGGCGGCGGTACGCCTTCTGGGCGGCGCCAGAATGCTGCTGGACGGCACGCGGCGGGCGGGCCGCCGTTTTGCGGGCAATGTGGGCGAATACCTGTCCGAAGAAAGCCGTGTCCTGTTGTCCCGGCCGCCGTTCGTGGAGTGGCAGGCCGGCATCCAGGCCGCGCGGCAGCGCCTCGATGCGCTTGAGCGCAGCGTGGCGGGGCTGGAGCATCGCGCTGCGCGCCAAGGCCGGAACCGCGCATGCTGACCTTGTTTCGATTTGTCCGCATTGTTTTCATAGCGCTGCGCTACCGGCTCGACGAACTGGTGCTGTCGAGCATCAAGCATCCCATTGCCCATTGCCTGTTGCGCGTCGTCCGTTTCGGGCGTCCGCCCCGTGTCCCGCGCGGTGTGCGTCTGCGCCTGGCGCTGGAGTCGCTGGGACCCATTTTCGTCAAGTTCGGCCAGGTGCTGTCCACGCGCCGCGATCTCATCCCCTTGGACGTCGCCACCGAGCTGGCCTTGCTGCAGGATCGCGTG
>JBEBXF010000214.1:0-6187 GCA_040391725.1 Eoetvoesiella caeni
TGCGGTTGAAGTCGCCCTCGAGCCCGTGGCCCACGGCTTCATGCAGCAGAATGCCCGGCCAGCCCGACCCCAGGACCACCGTCATTTCGCCCGCCGGCGCTGGACGCGCTTCGAGGTTGACCAACGCTTCGTGCGTGGCGTGCTGCACATAAGAACGCAGAATGTCGTCGGTGAAATAGGCCAGGCCCGTACGCCCGCCGCCTCCGCCATGGCCCATTTCGCGGCGGCCGTTGCGCTCGGCGATGACCGTGAGGGACATGCGCACCAGTGGACGGACGTCGGCCGCCAGCCGGCCGTCGCTGCCGGCCACCAGCACCACGTCGTACTCCATGCCCAGCCCCGCCATCACCTGGATGACATGGGGATCGGCGGCCCGCGCCATGGCTTCCACCCGTTCGAGCAGCGCCACTTTTTCGGGCGCCGGCAGAGTGTTGAGGGGGTCGATGGCCGGGTACAGGCCATGGCCGGCGGCGCCGTCCGGCGCGATGATCTTCTGGCGCCCCGCCCCCTGGCGGCCGATGGTGCGCACGGCGCGCGCCGAAGACAGCAGGGCATCGGCGGACAACGTATCGGAATAGGCGAATGCCGTTTTTTCACCGCTGAGCGCCCGCACGCCGACACCCTGGCCGATGGAAAAGCTGCCCGTCTTGACGATGCCCTCTTCGAGGCTCCAGCCTTCGCTGCGCGTATATTGAAAATACAGGTCGGCGTAATCGACCTTATGGGTAAAGATCTCGCCCAGCGCGCGGGCCATGTCGGATTCTGTCAGCCCCCAGGGATCGAGCAAAACCGATTTGGCCGTGGCCAGGGCGTTAATGGAGGGGTCTGCGATTTTCATAAGTAACCATACCGTATTGAACGTTTACATCGTGCGGTGCTTCAGGGCCGGCAAAGCCTGGCGCACGTCGGCCAGGCGCTGCTGATTGATATTGCCCGCCACGAAGCCCGGGCCTTCCGCAAGGCTGGAGACAATATCGCCCCATGGGTCAATTAGAACAGAATGTCCCCAGGTTCGCCGGCCATTTTCATGCTTGCCGCCTTGCGCCGGCGCCAGCACATAGCACTGGTTTTCAATGGCCCGCGCCCGCAGCAGAATCTCCCAGTGCGCGGATCCCGTGGTGTAGGTGAACGCGGCCGGCAGGATGATGAGGCTGACCTCGCCAAAAGCCCTGAACAGCTCGGGAAAGCGCAGGTCGTAGCAAATGGACAAACCCGTTCTTCCGCAAGGCGCGTCGAACACCTGAGGGGCGTTCTCGCCGGGACGGATGGACACCGATTCGTCGTACGACTCGTCGCCCTTTTTGAAGCCGAACAAATGGATCTTGTCGTAGCGGGCCGCCTGGCTGCCATCGGGCGCGTACACCAGGCTGGTGTTATAGATGCGGCCGGAATCTGGACTTTCAATGGGCAAGGTGCCGCCTACCAGCCACACGGCATGGCGCCGGGCCTGCTCGCGCAGGAAATCCTGGATGGGGCCCCGCCCCGGGGCTTCGCGCAGATCGACCTTGTCGTGATCCCGCCGCCCCATCAGGCAAAAATATTCCGGCAATGCAATCAGTCCGGCGCCATCGGCCGCCGCCTCGGCAATCAGGCCGGCGGCCTGCTCCAGATTAGGCTCGAGGGAGGAAAACGAAACGGTTTGAATGGCTGCAACGCGAAAATCGTCCTTGATGGCTATCATGTTTTTTATGTTTCAATATCAAATTGTTGATCGGATTTGTATTCGGCGGATTCCGCATTCGATTGAAATAATAAATTTTCGATATTCAAATATATGCGAAACAAAAGTCGGGTATATTCTGCTTTTGTGTAATAACATCGAGAAATGCGCTACAAAATATGCACGGTCGGGCATATTCGAATACCGCACTCCCCCATACGGCTCATCCATTCCTATTCCCAGGAGCAACGAATGACGCGTGACAATTACGCCGCCCTTCAGTCGAAAATCGAAAAAGAAATCAACCGTCTCCAGAAACAGGCCCAGGCCCTTCAAGCCAAACGGCGCAATCCCGTTATCGCATCCATTATCCAGTCGATGCGCGAATATAATATAACCCCCGCCGAACTGGCCGCCGCCTTAAATAAAAAAAGCGCGGCAGGCACGCAAAAAAACAAAAATGGCGCGGCAGCCAAAACAGCCACTCGCACCGTGCCGCCCAAATATCGCAACCCCGAATCGGGAGAAACCTGGACGGGGCGCGGAAAGCCGCCGCGCTGGGTTTCCGCCGCCGAAGCCCAGGGAAAAAGCCGCGACGGTTTTCTTATTGCCAAATAACTTCCCGGGCAAACCAGCCGTAAACCGCGCGCAGCGCAATGGCGGATAGGCCGGCTGGCAATTGCCCAAGGCCCCGCCAGTCGCGGCGGGCGCCCGGCGGCCAAAAGGCCGGCCGTCAATGCTGCCTTTCGTAGCTTATGACCCGCACTTGCCCATTGTTGCCGGGAAAACCTTCGAATACGGCGCGCGCCAGATACGGCATGACGGCGGGCAGGTTGTCGTGGTCCGATGTGCTGACCGCGCTGGATCGATATACCTCGACATTCTTGCGGGCATTATCCGTGATAATCACCGTAAGGCTGTTTTTATATACCTGAACGGGCACATTCACGACGGGCGGCGCATAATAAATCCCGCCTCCCCAACCCCAGCCCGGATATCCGCCCCAACGGCCATAGCCATTATAAAAATACGGATCGGCATATTGCTGCACCCAGACCTGGCTTATTGGATTGCCATATTCGAAAGAAACCGTGAACCGCGCTTTCTGGCCCGCGGCGGCCTCGACCAGGCCGGTGCGGCCGATATTGGCGCGTATCATGTCGGCAAAGGTTTCATATTCGAGATTGCCCGCTTTTTCCTGCTGCGAAACAAGGTGATACGTTTTGCCGGCCGCGTCCGGCGGCCACTGCTCGTAGCTGGTAACCCGGGCTGACCAAGTCGGCGCGGCGCAGCTGGCCAGAAGCGCCAGACTCGCCAGCACAACCCCGGCACGCCATCTGGAAGCCCATAATTGCCTGAAACGTTGAAACATAAGAGCTCCTGCACTTGTGTAATGAAACGTGATGCAAATTTGCGGTACGTTCCGGAAAGCCCCTGATCTTTTTACGAAAGGCCACCCATATAAGACCGTTTTACCAAAGCAAGGTTGCATTATCCCAGTAAAAATCGGCCTATGGCGCAAACATCGTCATGCAAACATTACAATAGGCTTCATTCTTTCTTGAACCGATCAGGCCTTCGCCATGCGTACCGATACCGTGCCAACCATTTCCCGCCACGACTACCAGCCATATCCCTACCGGCTCCCCCAGGTTGCGCTGTCTTTCGATCTGGACGAGAAGCAGACTCGTGTCCGGGCCGAGCTTTCCTTCGAACGCGCCACCGCCGAAAACCAGCCTCTGGTGCTGAACGGACAAGACCTGGTCCTGGAGTCCGTCGCCATCGATGGCCGCGCGCTGGCGGCCGGCGAATATCAGCTCAACGACGAAACCCTCACCGTCTTCCCCGCTGCCGCCGCCTTCACGCTGACCATCGTCAGCCTGTGCCGGCCGGCCGACAACTCCACGCTGATGGGGCTGTACGTTTCGGGCGGCAATTTGTTCACGCAGTGCGAGGCCGAGGGCTTTCGCCGCATTACCTGGTTTCCCGACCGTCCCGACGTCATGTCGCGCTACCGCGTCGTGCTCAGGGGCGACAAGTCCCGCTACCCTTTGCTGCTGTCCAACGGCAACCTGCTGGAAAGCCGCGAGCTGCCCGGCGGCGCGCATGAAGCGCACTGGGAAGACCCCCACCCCAAGCCCTGCTACCTGTTCGCCCTGGTGGCCGGCGACTTCAGCTGCCGCGAACTGGCCACCAGCACGGCCAGCGGGCGCAATGTCCTGCTGCAGGTATACAGCGACCGGGGTTCCGAAGGCAAAACCGCCTGGGCGCTGGACAGCCTTGCGCGGGCCGTCAAATGGGATGAAACCCGCTTCGGGCTGGAACTGGATCTGGACCGCTTCATGGTGGTGGCGGCACGGGACTTCAATATGGGGGCCATGGAAAACAAGGGCCTCAATATCTTCAACTCCTCGTACGTGCTGGCCGACCCCGATTCGGCCACCGATGCCAGCTTCCATGCCATCGAGGGCGTCATCGGGCACGAGTACTTCCACAACTGGACCGGCAACCGCGTAACGTGCCGCGACTGGTTCCAGCTTTCCCTCAAGGAAGGCCTTACGGTCTTTCGCGACCAGGAATTCTCGGCCGACATGCAGGCGCGGGGGCTGCCCGCCGCCGAAGCCGCCAGCGCGCGGGCCGTCAAGCGCATCGACGACGTCAGCGTGCTGCGCTCGGCGCAGTTCCCCGAAGACGCCGGCCCCATGGCCCACCCCATCCGGCCCGAAAGCTACCAGGAAATCGGCAACTTCTACACCGCGACCGTGTATGAAAAAGGCGCCGAGGTCATACGCATGCAGCACACCCTGCTGGGCGAGGACGGCTTCCGGGCGGGCATGGACGAGTACTTCCGCCGCCACGACGGCAGCGCCGTCACCTGCGACGATTTCGTCAACGCCATGGAGTCGGTTTACAGCAAGCGCAATCCGGGCAAAGACCTCGGCGTCTTCCGGCAATGGTATTCGCAGGCCGGCACGCCCCGCGTCAAGGTAGAGCTGGATTACGACGCGGCCGCGCAATCGTGCCGCATCACGCTGTCGCAGCACTGCGACCCGGTCGGCATCGAGAAGCTGCGCGAGCCGCCCGCCGCCAAGCCGCCCCTGCTGATTCCCTTCGCCATCGGCCTGCTCGACCAGCAAGGCAGGCCCATCCAGATCGAGCTCGACGGCAAAAAGCAGGACACGGCCGTGCTGGAGTTCGACCACGCAAGGCAAACCTGGGTATTCCCGGGCATACCCGGCCAGCCCGTCCCCTCGTTGCTGCGCAACTTCTCGGCGCCGGTCATCGTCGACTACGACTACACCAGCGCCCAGCTCAACCTGCTGGCCCGGCACGACCCCGACCCCTTCGCCCGCTGGGAGGCCGGCCAGGAACTGGCCACCCGCCAACTGCTCAAGATCATCGCGGCAATCCAGGCCAAGACCTCGCCCAGCGTCGACCAGGATTTCATCGATGCCTGGCGTGCGGTTCTGCAAGATACCCAACTGACTCCCGCCTACCGCACCCGGGCGCTGACCTTGCCCGGCGAAAAAATCCTCATGGAAAAAACCGCGCCCATGGATCCGGTGTCCGTGGCCGAAGCGCGCCGGTATTTGCGCGAAGTCCTCGGCCAGGCCTTGGCGCCGCTATGGCTCGATGCATATCGCTCGGCCGGCGACCCCGACAACCAGGCGCCCTACACGCCCGATGCGCTGTCGTCCGGGCGCCGCGCGCTCAAGAACCTGGCGCTGGCCTACCTCATGGCCGGCAAGCGTCCTCAAGCCCAGGACATGGCGCTCAGGCAATTCCGCGAAGCCCGCAACATGACGGATCGCATGGGCGGGCTCTCGGCCCTGGTTCATTACGGCGCCCCTGCCGCCAGCGCCCAGGCCCTGGCCGACTTCTACGAGCAGTGGCAGCATGACCCCCTGGTGGTCGACCGCTGGTTCACGCTTCAGGCCACCGCCCCCGCAACGCATGTTGCCACGGTGCGCGCGCTGATGGCGCACCCCGCGTTCACCTTGCGCAACCCCAATCGCGCGCGCTCGCTCATTTTCCAGTTCTGCATGAACAACCTGTCGAACGCGCACTCTCAAGAGGGCTACGAGTTCTGGGCGGATCAGGTCATCGCGCTGAACGACCTCAACCCCGAAATCGCGGCGCGCCTTGCGCGCGCCTACGACAACTGGTCGCGCTATATTCCCGCCAATCGCGACGCCATCAAGCAAAGCTACGAACGCATCCAACAACATCCATCGCTCTCGCGCAATGTCGCCGAGATCGTGACCAAAGCTTTAAAAGTCTAGCCGGAGTCCAACTTGAAACGCAAAACACTTACCCAGTACCTGGTTGAACAACAACGCAGCGGCCAGGCTGTCACCGCCGAACTGCGGCTGCTCATCGAAACCGTGGCGCGCGCGTGCAAGGCCATTGGCCACGCCGTCGGCAAAGGCGCCCTGGGCGGAGTGCTGGGCAGCCTGGAAACCGAAAACGTACAGGGCGAAGTGCAGAAGAAGCTGGACGTGCTGTCCAACGAGATCCTGCTCGAAG
>JBEBXF010000215.1:0-6120 GCA_040391725.1 Eoetvoesiella caeni
ATGGCAAGGCCTCCTGGCCAAGATGCGGACGGACGGGGCCGTCGCCCATCCATGAAGTCACCAGGAAAATCAGCGCCCGGAAGCCGTATTTTTTCAGCAAGGGGTAGGCGTAGACCCAGTTGTCCAGGTAGCCGTCGTCGAAGGTGACGAGCACGGAGCGGGCGGGAACGGGCTGCCCGGCCAGATGCCCGGCGAACTCGTCGCTGCCCAGAGAACGGTAGCCGTGCCGCGACAGCCAGGCCAGTTGATCTTCGAAGTTGCGCGGCGAGGCATTGATGAAGCTGCCCGACGGCGAGACGTGATGGTACATCAACACGGGGACGGTTTGCGCATTCTTCACTTTTTCAACTCGCTTAGCCAACGGTCATAGCAGGACTCGATATTCCGGACCATGGCTTCCTGGCTGAACTTGCCCTCGGTGCGAACCATGCGGCGCCCCGCCTCGCCCATCCGGGCGCGCAGAGCAGGATCGTCGATGAGCTTTTGGAGCGCCGCCGTGAGGGCGGCCTGGTCGTGCAGCGGCACCAGCAAGCCGGTTACGCCGTTCTTCATCATCTCGGGCACGCCGTCCACGTCCGTGCCGACCACGGCCAGGCCGGCGTTGGCCGCTTCGACGAACACCGTGCCCGATGCTTCCTGTTCGGTGGCCAGCGCAAACATGTCGAATCCCGCCAATAGATTGGGAACGTCCTTGCGCGCGCCAAGAAGATGGATCTGCCCGCCCAGCCCTTTTGCCGCAACATGGGCCTGAACCTGCTCGAACGTGGGCGACCCGCCCCCGACGAAGACCAGATGCAGCTTGGCGCGCTGGCGCAGCAGGGGCTCCATGGCATCGATCAGGGCGCGGTGCCCTTTTTGCGCCCGCATCACGGCCACGCAGCCGACCACGATGTCGTCCTGTTCGAGCCGCAGCTCCTGCCGCAGCGTGGAAGGCTGGTTCCATTCGGCCAGATCGACCACGGGATACACCACCGCCACGTCGGACGGCCTGGCCCCCCGTTCGATGAGGTGGTTGCGGACGAACTCGCTGGCGGTGGTGACCCGATGCGGCACGACGGTGTACGACAGCAGCGACCCCACTTTTTTGGCCAAGTGGCGGGTGCGGACGATAAGCGGCGTGCCCGCCAAGCGGGCCGCGCAGCCGGCCAGCATCGTATCGCGCCGGCTATGCGAGTTCAGCACGTCGAAGCGGCCGTCGCGCAATATTTTGCGCAGCCAGAACACGCCTTTGGCGAAGTTGGCCGGCCCGTCCATGTACAGCGTGTGCACGGTGAACCCATCGTCCCGCAGCCGCTGGGCCAGCACGGCATGCGGCTGGCAGATGGCTTCCAGATGATGGCCGCGTTCGCGCATGGCGCGCATCATTCTGTAAATGTATTGTTCTTGCCCGCCGAAACTCGTGGCCGCCTCGGAGTGGATGATGCGCAAGGGGCTCATGAATAAGCGATCTCCACGCCGTCCGGCTCGACCCATTGCTCCAGTTGCTCGAGCATGGCGTCGGCCATGCGCACGCGCCAGTCCTCGCCCAAGCGCACGGTGCAAAGAAAGCCGCCGCGATTGAGACGAACCTCGACGGGCACGCCCGGAACGCCGTTTTCAGGCTCGGCGCGGAATGGGTTGAGCAACTGGCGCAGCCGCAATGCGTCGGCATTGCCGTTCAGCGTAACCCGCAAGGCCCTGGCGCGCGCCTCGCGAACCAGTTGCAGGTCGAACACCTGGTCGGCGGAAACCCTCAGGCCGCCGGAATAATCGTCGTTGCTGACCTTGCCGTGAATGATGATGAGCCTGTCTTCCTTGAGACGATTGCGGTGCTGTTCGTACAACTCGTTGAAAATGGCCACTTCGATTTGCGACGAACCGTCGTCCAGCAGGGCGTACAGCATCTTGCCGCGCCGTGTCATCTTGACCCGGACCGAAGAAAGCACTCCGGCGAACCACTGCAGGCTGCGCGACGGCTCGAGACACGCCAGCGGCGTGGGCGCGAAGCGGCGCACTTCGTCGCGCCAGGCGTCGAACAGATGGGCGCTGAAGAAGAACCCCAGGGCGGTCTTTTCCTGGGTGAGGCGGGTTTGCAGATCCCAGGGCGCCACATTGGCCAGCGCGCCTTCGACGATGTCGTCGCTGTCGTCCGCAAACAGGGAAACCTGGTTGGCGCTGCGCTCGGCCTGCTCGGCGGCCTCGACCGCCGTGCCGATGCTGGCCAGCAAGGCCGCGCGATTCGTGTCGATGCTGTCGAAGGCGCCGGCGCGGATCAAGGCTTCGATGGTGCGGCGGTTGACCGTATGCCGGTCGACGCGGCGGCAAAAGTCGAACAGGCTTTTGTAGGGACCGTCCTGGTCGCGCACGCGGATGATCTCTTCGACCGCCGCCTGGCCCGCGCCCTTGACCGCGCCCAGGCCATAGCGCATGGTGCGCGGCGGCTCGCCCTTGGCGGTATATGAGTCGGCCACCGGCTCGAAGCGGTAGCAGGATGCGTTGACGTCGGGCGGCAGAACCTCGACGCCATTGGCCAGGGCGTCCTTCCAGAAAGTCTGCACCTTGTCGGTGTCGTCCATATCGGACGACAACGTGCCGGCCAGGAATTCCGCGGGGTGGTACACCTTGAGCCACGCGGTCTGATACGCAATGAGCGCATAGGCGGCCGAATGGCTCTTGTTGAAGCCGTAGCCGGCGAATTTTTCCATCAGGTCGAACAGCTTGACGGCCAGATCGCCGTCATAGCCTTTTTCGATGGCGCCCTTCTCGAAAATGGCGCGGTGCTTGGCCATTTCCTCGGGCTTTTTCTTGCCCATGGCCCGGCGCAGCATGTCGGCACCGCCCAGCGTATAGCCCCCGATGATCTGGGAGATCAGCATGACCTGTTCCTGGTACACGATGACGCCGTAGGTGCTTTTGAGCACCGGCTCCAGGTCGGGATGGAAATAATCGACTTCGGCGCGGCCATGCTTGCGATTGACGAAGTCCAACACCATGCCCGACTCCAGCGGCCCCGGGCGGAACAAGGCCAGCACGGCGATGACGTCTTCGAACGTATTGGGCCGCAGGTTCTTGAGCAGTTCCTTCATGCCGCGCGATTCCAGCTGGAATACGGCCGTGGTGTTGCCTTCGCTGAGCAGTTCGTAGGTGCGGTGATCGTCGAGCGGCACCGCCATGATGTCGAAGTCGCGCTTGGTTTCGTTGAAGCGGCGCACATAGCGCACGGACCAGTCCAGAATGGTCAGGTTGCGCAAGCCCAGAAAGTCGAACTTGACCAGGCCCGCCGCCTCGACGTCGTCCTTGTCGAACTGGGACACCGCATTGCTGTCGACGCCCGGCTGGCAATACAGCGGGCAGAAATCGGTGAGCTTGCCCGGCGCGATCAGCACGCCGCCGGCGTGCATGCCGATATTGCGGGTCAGGCCTTCCAGCGGCCGCGCCAGATCGATGAGCGCGCGAACCTCTTCGTCCTGCTCGTAACGTTCTTTGAAGGCCGGCTCTTCGGCCAGGGTGCGCTCCAGCGTCCAGGGATCGGCGGGGTTGAAGGGGATGAGCTTGGACAGGCTGTCGCACAGCGAATACGGCATTTCCAGAACCCGGCCGACGTCGCGCACCACCGCCTTGGCGCCCAGCGTACCGAAAGTGGCGATCTGGCTGACCGCCTCTTTGCCGTATTTATGCTTGACGTAGTCGATGACGCGTTCGCGGTTGTCCTGGCAGAAGTCGATGTCGAAGTCGGGCATGGAAACCCGTTCGGGATTCAGGAAACGCTCGAACAGCAAGTCGTAGCGGATCGGATCGAGGTCGGTAATGCCCAGCGAATAGGCCACCAGCGAGCCCGCGCCCGAGCCCCGGCCCGGCCCCACCGGAACGCCGTTGTTCTTGCCCCAGTTGATGAAGTCGGCCACGATGAGAAAGTAGCCCGGAAAGCCCATGCTGATGATGGTCTTGCATTCCCACCGCAGGCGCTCTTCGTATTCGGGGTACTTGGCCAGGCGTTCGGCCTCGTCGGGAAACAACTGGGCCATGCGCTTTTGCAGCCCGGTCTCGGCCAGCTCCACCAGGTAGTCGTCCAGCGTCACCCCTTCGGGCGTGGGGAAGTTGGGCAGGCAGGGCGTGCCCAGATGCAGGGCCAGGTTGCAGCGCTTGGCGATTTCGACCGTATTGGCCAGCGCGGACGGCACATCGGCGAAGCGCTGCGCCATGTCCTGCGACGACAATAAATACTGTTCCTGCGTAAAGCGCCTGGGCCTTTTCGGATTGGCCAGCTGCTCGCCCTGGGCAATGCAGACCCGCGCTTCATGCGCGCGGAAATCGCCGGCATCGAGGAACTGCACGGGGTGGGTGGCGACGACCGGAAGATCGAGCTTCGCCGCCAGCCGCAAGGCGGCCTGCACATAGGTTTCGTCGCCGTCGGCGCCCGAACGCTGCAGCTCGATGTAGTAGGACCCGGGAAACGCCTTCGCCCATTTGGCCGCCAGCGCCCTGGCCTCTTCGTCGCGGCCGGCCTCCAGGGCCTGGCCGACGTCGCCGCCGCGCCCGCCCGACAACACGATGAGCCCCTCTTTGCCCAGCAGCCATTCGGCGCGCACCTCGGCCCGCCCCATGTGCTGGTTGTCCAGCCACGAACGGGTGAGGATGTCGCACAGGTTCAGATACCCCTGGTGCGTACGCACCAGAAGCAGCAGACGGTGAGGTTTGTCGCGGTCTTCGTCGTTCTGCAGCCAGATATCGCAGCCCGCGATCGGCTTCACGCCCGCCTTGCGGCCGGCCTTGTAGAACTTGATGAGGCCGAAGATATTGGAAAGATCGGTCAGGGCCACGGCGGGCTGCCCATAGCCGGCCACCTTCTTGATGAGGTCGGGGATCTGCACGATGCCGTCCACCACCGAAAATTCGGAATGGACACGCAGATGCACGAAGGACGAGGAATCGTTTACGTTGGTCATGAATGGATTGTACTTAAGGAAGCGCTGGACAAGTCATCGCTTCGCAGTCATCCGCCTTCCAGGCGGCCTGGCCGGATCTTCCCGGGAAAGTCGCGAAAACCTATCGTTGCAACGCCTGCCACGCCTTTTGCAGGCGTTTTACCGATACAGGCATGGGAGTGCGCAGTTCCTGGGCAAACAAGGCTACCCGCAGCTCTTCGAGCAGCCAGCGGAATTCGTCCAGCTGCGCGTCGGCAGCGCCCTTGAGCGCAGCCTGGGCCCGTTGATACTGTACCAGCAAGGGAGCCATCTCGGCCATCTGGCGCGCATCGCGCGCGGGGTCGGCCCGAAGCTTGTCGATCCGGGCCTGAGCCGCCTTCAGATAGCGCGGATACTGGCTCAGTTGCCGGTACGGCGTATCGCGCACGAACCACTTGCCCATCAACGCTCCCAACTGCTTTTGCAGGTCGGCGTAGCAAGCTTGGTGCGTCTTGGCCTGCGGCAGCTTTTTTTGCACCGCCGACCACTCCGCCAGTATCTGCCCCGCCAGGCGCGCGACCTCTTGGGCCAGCAGGCCCAGGCGTGTCTTGCCTTCGGCGCGGCGCGCCTCGAAGCTTGCCTGGTCGGCGGGCCACGGCTCGGCCAGGCAGGCCTGCCCGATGGCGCAATCGATGATCTGGTCGCGCAGTTCCTCCTGGGTTCCCAGGCTCATGTACAGCATGCTCATGCGGGTGAGGTCGTTGAGGTTCTTCTCCAGAAACTTGACCTGCTCACGCAAGCCCAGCTTGAACAGGCGCAGCAGGCCCGCGCGATGCTGCGCATGCGCTTCGGCCGGATCGTCGAAAACGTCGAGGTCGCAATACGTGCCGTGGTCGATCAAGGCCGGGTAGCCGACGAAGGACTGGCCCTTGCGCTTGATTTCCATCAGTTCCGGCAAAGGGCCGAAAGTCCAGGAAGTAAGCTGTTCGTGCGCCAGGGCCTGCGCCACGTTTTCGTCGCGCACGGCCAGCTTCTGGAACGACGCCTGCGCCTCGCGCCCGTGCTCGGCCTTGAGCTGGTCGAGATTGCGGCCGCCCGACAGCATGCGCCCGTGCTCGTCGACCACCTTGAAATTCATGAACAAATGGGCCGGCAGGGTTTCCAGCTTGAAATCGCTGCGCACCGGCCGAACCTTGACCTGTTCCCACATGTCCGCGGCAATGGCGTCCAGCAAGCC
>JBEBXF010000216.1:0-6082 GCA_040391725.1 Eoetvoesiella caeni
CAGCGTGCAGGCCTGCACCCCGAAAAATGGCACGAATACCGAGTCGCGCAGTCCGAAGTCCATGTCCGCCGCAAGCATGATGGGCTTGCCCGATTTCAGGACGCTGAGGGTTTGGCGCGCGCTGCTGCCGCGTGGAATCATTTCGGTGCCGAACCGTGAGCGTTGCGTACGGGAAATGCGTTCCGCGGCCCGGTTCGACATAGGGGTATACAACGAAGCCACTTCGTGATGGATGGAGTAATACATGCATCCGGCTTCGATGGCGGCAAAATGGAACCCCAGGAAAATAGTGGGTTGCTCATACGCGTCGGCCAGCTCGATGGCGCTATGAAGCTCGGTCAGGCGGGTCAGCGTCTTGGCGCTGCCATACCATTGCACGCCGCGTTCGAAATAGCTGCGGATGACATGCTGGAATGTCGAGCGTGCCAGATTTTCGCGTTGCTGGTCGGTTTTCTCTGGAAAGCAAAGGCGCAGATTCGTGTGCAGAATGCGTTTGCGCCTGCTTGGAATCCGGTACAGCAATCGGCCCAGGGCTTCGCCTGCGCGGGCGACCAGGCCGTAAGGCAAGGCGGCAAGCGCACGCAATAAACCCGCGGTCAAGGCATGTTGTAATTTATGCTTCAAGTCATCGCCTGGTGAGGGCCAACGGCCACAGACGGCGGTGATGTTGGCGGGGGCAGGTTCAGAAGCATGCAAGCCTCGCTGAAGGCATGCGGCCTTTGCCCCAAAGTGCTCAATAGTACCATTCAGGGGGCCGGGCGGTATCGCCAGGGGGGGACGCCGCCGGCAACGCAGGCCCGCCGGCGATATTGGGTAAACTGGCGGGGTGTCTTTCTTCAAAGCGTTGTTGCGTTTCCCGCCATGTCCTCTTCCCACGAAATCCGGCCTGAACAGTCCATCGAGCTGCTGAAGGAACTTCACATTCTTACCCGTGACGGCAAGATGAACCAGGACAGCCGGCGCAAACTCAAGCAGGTCTATCATTTGTTCCAGTTCATCGAGCCCTTGCTCACAGATCTGAAGCAGGGCCGCGACGGCATTACGCTGGTCGATCACGGCTCGGGAAAATCCTATCTGGGGTTCATTCTGTACGACCTGTTTTTCAAGCAACTGAAAGACAAGTCGCACTTGTACGGCATCGAAACGCGCCAGGAACTGGTTGAAAGCGCCGCCCGCCTGGCGCAGCGCCTGGAGTTTCCGGGCATGTCCTTTTTGAACCTGTCGGTGGCCGACTCCATTACGTCCAGCCAACTGCCCGATCGTGTGGACATCGTGACGGCCCTGCATGCCTGCAATACGGCAACCGACGACGCCATACGGTTTGCGTTGCACAAGCAGGCCAAATACATTGTCGTCGTGCCGTGCTGCCAGGCCGAGGTGGCTAGTGTGCTGCGCCGGAACAAGGCGGCCTCGCTGGGGGCGGGCGCATTGGCCGAGATCTGGCGCCACCCCTTGCACACGCGGGAGTTCGGCAGCCAGGCCACCAATGTGCTGCGCAGCCTTCAACTGGAGGCTCACGGCTACCAGGTTACGGTTACCGAACTGGTCGGCTGGGAGCATTCATTGAAGAATGAATTGATCATCGCCACCTACAAGAACCTGCCGCGCCGCAAGGCAACCGAAAGGTTGGAGAACCTGTTGAAGATGCTGGGCCTGGAGGAAATGCGCGGGCGCTTTTTTACGCCCGAGCAGCAGGCGGCCCAAGCGGCGCCGCGTGACGCCGCTTAGGGGGAGTTTTCTTTCGGGGAAGGAGCAGGCCTCTTGATTACTGATCGGCCGCGGGGCTGGACCTCATGCCTAAATAGCCCTTGACGGTGGCGATCACCAGGGGCAGGGCGCCGGCGAAAATGAAGATCAGGTCTCCGGGCAGCCGCATCCATTCGATGAAGCGCGAGCGGTCGCTGTTCACGTAGTCGAATCCCCGGGCATGCCAGTAGCCATGTTCGATGACATCCCAGATTTGCAGCGCTCCGCTGGGGAACAGGCTAAGCACGATCATCAGCGCGAGGCCGATGTTCGTTCCCCAGAAGGAGATCTTCACGTATTTCTCGATGCCCGACCAATGCGCGTCGGAGCTGGCCTGGCGCAGCGCGAACACGGTCAGGGCGATGGCCAGCATGCCGAACACCCCCATCATGGCCGCATGGCCGTGGTTGGGCGTAAGCTGGGTGCCCACTTCGTAATAGCTGACGATGGGCAGGTTGATGAGAAAGCCGAACATGCCCGCGCCTACGAAGTTCCAGAAGCCGACCGCCATCAGAAAGTAGAACGTCCATTTGTGGGGGACGGCGATGGGTGTGTTACAGGTCGAGCATGAGCCGCGCGTGGTGCGCACGAAATCCCAGGCATCGAGTGTGAGCAGGGTCAGCGGCACGACCTCGAGCACCGAGAACATGGCCGACATGGCCATGTTGAAATTGGTCTGGCCGTTGAAGTACCAATGGTGCCCCGTGCCGATCAGGCCGCCCAGGAAATACAGGATGGCGTCCAGGTAGATGACGCGGAGGGCGGTATTGCGCTGGGTCAGCCCCAGTTGATAGAGCGTCAGCGCGACGACGGTCGTGGCGAAGAACTCGAAGAACCCTTCGACCCATAAATGGATGATCCAGAAGCGCCAGGTGTCGACGACGGTGAAATTGGTTTTGGCGCCATACAGCAAGGCCGGAATATAAAACACGGGAATGGCCAGCGTGGACAGCAGGAACATTCTGGCCAGGGGCTTGGCCGCCGCCTGTTTCAGAGAGTCCGGGCGCAGCACCCAGCACAAGATCGCAAACCACACGAACAAGCCCACGATCAGCAGGTATTGCCAGAGCCGGCCCAGCTCGAGGAATTCCCATCCCTGATTGCCAAGCCAGAACCACCACGAGCCCAGCATCTGGGAAATGCCCAGCCATTCGCCCAGAAGGCTGCCGGCGATGACTACGGCGAACGCGCCGAACAGCAGGTGTATCCAGGTGGCCAGCCCGCGTGGTTCGTCCGAGCGTAGCGAGCGAGCCAGGAACAGGGCGGCGGCCACGAAGGCGGTGGCTATCCAGAAGACGGCCGTTTGCAGATGCCAGGTTCGCATTAGGTTGCTGGGGAAAATGGATTCCAGCTGGAAGCCGTAGAAGGTGCCGGGATCGGCACGGTAATGCGCCACGGCTCCGCCCACCAAGGTCTGCATCAGGAACAGCAAGGCCACGACGACGTAGAACTTGAGCAGGGCGCGCTGCCCCGGGCTGGCGCGGCCCGGCAGCAGTTGGGGCGTGACGCGGTTGCCCGTGCTGATCCAGCCCAGATATTCGAATTTCCCGAAGGCCAGCAGCACGGCGGCAATACCGGCCAGCAGAACCAGCAGGCTGAGCGCGCTCCAGAACATGGCGTTTGGCGTGGGGACGTTGCCCACGTCCGGGTCGAAGGGGAAGTTGTTGGTGTAGGAATACGTTTTTCCGGGCCGGTTGGCCACCGACACCCAGGCAGCCCAGGTGACGAACGACGTGAGCTGGCGCAGTTCGGTTGGATCCGAGATGATGCCGTGCTTGAGTCCCGCATTGCGTACGGGATCCTGGAAATAGCGCGTCCAGTAGGCGATTTCCTGCTGATAGGCGGCGGCTTGCTCGGGCGTGAAGGTCAATGCGTCGGTCGCAGGGTCGTAGCGGTTGGTCTTCAGTTCGACAACGGCTTGTGCGCGGGCGGCGGCTTGCTCACTGGCGGAAAGTTCGGCAAACGGCTTGTGATATTGGCTTTGCGCGATGGCGTTGGCGGTGTCCTGGCCGAAGCGGTGCAGGGCCTCGGCGGAGTAGTCCGGCCCCAGGTAGGCGCCATGGCCCCAGATGCTGCCGTTGTTCATCAGGCCGTATTTAAGGAAAACGGCCTGGCCGTCCTGGATATCGTCGCGGCTGAACAATGGGCGGCCTTGCGTATCGACGACTTGCGCGGGAATGGGCGGTGCGTGGCGGTACGCCAGCGTGGTAATGGCGATGATGCCCGCGAACCCCACGACCATGACTATCAGGATGCTGCGCAGCCACCAGGCGGATAGCGGCGGATCGTTGGCCGCAAGCGCTTCGGTTGTCATATGGTCGGCATGGCTCATGGTGCTTCTCCTTCGTCAACGCGCTCTTGGGGGCGCATATGAATGCATTCTGCCGCGTCAGATTATGTTCAGCCGCAAGAATATTGCATCAAAATGTTACGAACAGGGCAATGCCATGCTGGCTGGCGCCTGCTGCGGGCGCTCGAGCGGGCCGTTGCGGCGTGGGGCCGCCGCAATCTCAGTTCAAGTCGCAGCGCTTCAACTGGGCGCTGAAGCGCTCGGCGCGTGCCTGCACTTTTTGAGCGACGCGCTTGAGCCAGGCTTTGTCGTCGTAGCTGCGGCGGCGATAACCCGACCAGCCCTCGTGATAGTTGAGATATTGGCCGTAAGCGTCCCATTTGGAAACGCCGTTCAAACGCTGGGTCTTGCTGATATACCAGCCCATGAAATCCATGGCGTCGTGGAAATTGTCGCGGCTCGACAGCCAGCCGCCGGCTTCGCGTTTGTAGTCGGCCCACGTCTCGTCCTTGGCCTGGGCATAGCCGTAGGCGGAGCTGACCCGGCCCCAGGGGATAAAGCCCAGGAAGTAGTAGCGGGGCGGGAGCGCGTCGTCGCGGAAGCTGGATTCCTGGTACATCATGGCCATGGGAACCTGCGGCGGCACACCCCATTTGTCGCGCGCGTCGATGGCGGCTTCATACCAGTCGGGCTTTTCGTGGAAGATGGCGCACAGGTTTTCGGGGTTATCGGGCGGGGAAACCGAGGCGCAGCCGGCCAGCAGCAACAATGGCAGCGCGTAAAGCAGTCCTCGCATCGATCCGTTTTCCTTTTTGCTTGCGTGAGGTAATGAATGCCCAGCGCCGATCCAGGGCTGCGCGAAGGAGCATCGACCAATACTTTACAAGAAATTACCCGAGCCGGCGGTGCCAGGAAAGGAATACCCATAACGGCAAGAGGACTATGCCGGGTGAAAAATAACTCGAGGAATAAGATTTATATGAAATGTATGTTTAAGGGCCGAACACATCGATTGGCCCATTCACTCAAGCAGAGATCAAGATGACAAACAACCCCGAAATTCCCGTACTTTCCAACGCCGTTCACGTGTTCGACGCGCGCGGCATCGCCAAGAGATTCCGTCACGCCGCCATTTTCGGCGCCTTGTCGGCGCTTCAGCCCGGCGAAACCATGCGGTTTGCCAACGACCACGATCCGCTGCCGCTGCTTGCCCAGATAGAAGGGCATTTTGGCGAGGCGGTGCAAATCCGGTATGTAGCGCGCGAGCCCGGGCAGATCGTGATCGATTTCGTCGTGTGCGGGTAGATTGGGGCGCGCGCGTCAGTCGGCCCCCGTGGGCTGAGGCTTCAACGAGCGCAAGTAGGCAATCAGCGCCGACATGTCCTGGGCGTCGATGTTCTTGTACCAGTCGAACGCCATGATGCGTCTCAGGTGGATGCCGTTCTTGTCGATGCCTTCGCGGATTGCGCGTTCGATTTGCGCGTCGCTCCAGCTTTTAAGCCCGCTTTCGTCGGGAGTGAGGTTGGGGGTTACCGCCTCCGAGCCGCCCGGCCATTTGATCACCTGGCCGCCAGCCCCCAATCGGCTCATGATCAGCATGCCGTTCTTGCCGCGCGGGGTATGGCAATCCATGCAGTGCCCGATATTCGCCAGGTATTCGCCGTATTGCCGGGTGCTGGCTTGCGCGGGCGCAATAACGTGCTCGACCGGCGGTCCGTAATTGGGCGGGAGGGGGATGTGGTACGTCGATTTGGCTACGACGTGCTTGACGGGAGGCTGGGCCTTCAGGTAGGCGATGATTGCCGCGAGATCCGCATCGGACAGGTTCCGGTAGAACGGCACGGGCATGGGCGGGCCGATCAGCCTGCCGTCGGGCCGTATTCCTTCGCGGATCGCTTTTGCCAGTTGCGCGTCGGTCCATTGCGGATCGTCGAGGCCGAGCGCGTCGAAGGGCGTGTCCTTGCGGCGCAGCAGGTCGCGCACCGGAATGCCCATCCCGGCGATCAGCGCGACCAGTGTTTCGCGGGCAGGCGGTGTTTTCAGATA
>JBEBXF010000217.1:0-6048 GCA_040391725.1 Eoetvoesiella caeni
CAGGAAAGTCCACCGCCCGGACAGCTCGAAACGGATCAATTTGGTGCGAATCAACGCCGGCGCACCAAACTTGTGCTCGCATGCCGCCGCGGGCCGGCAATTCCAAAGCCAGCCGCCCGCGGCCACCGGCCTTCGCATCTACCCAGCCCTGCCAAAAAGCTGGCACGGAACTTGCTTTTCCTGAAGTGACAGACCTAAACGAGGAAAGGCAATCATGAAGCTCATTACCGCCATCATCAAACCCTTCAAGCTGGACGAGGTCCGCGAGGCCCTGGCCGACGTAGGCATACAAGGCATGACCGTCAGCGAAGTCAAAGGCTTCGGCCGGCAGAAAGGCCACACCGAACTGTATCGGGGCGCCGAATACACCGTCGATTTCCTGCCCAAGCTGCGCCTGGAAATGGTGGTGTCCGACGACATGCTGGAACTGGCGCTGGAGCATCTGTGCGCCTCGGCCCATACCGGCAAGATCGGCGATGGAAAGATTTTCGTCACAACGGTTGAACAAGCCATACGCATCCGTACCGGCGAAGCCGGCGATGCAGCCCTCTAGGAGCAAAAAGAATGGATAAAGCGGATTTCGCCTGGGTGGGCATCTCTACCCTGCTGGTACTTCTCATGGTCATGCCAGGCCTGGCTCTTTTTTACGGCGGGCTCGTTCGCGCCAAGAACGTGCTGTCGATACTGATGCAGGTCACGGCGACCTTTTCCCTGGCCATCGTGATCTGGTTCGTTTATGGCTACTCGCTGGCCTTCAGCGGCGGCGGGCACTTCATCGGCGGCTTTTCCCATGTCCTGCTGAACGGCGTGGCAGATTTGAGCGCCGGCAAATACGCGCTGTCGGGCACCATACCCGAGCTTGCGTTCGCCTCGTTCCAGGCCACCTTCGCGGGCATTACCTGCGCTCTCGTCGTCGGCAGTTTCGCCGAGCGCGCCAAATTCCAGGCCGTGATGCTGTTCACCCTGATCTGGGTGACGTTCTCGTACCTGCCCATCGCCCATATGGTCTGGGCGCCGGGCGGCTGGCTGCTCGAAAAAGGCGCGCTGGACTTTGCCGGCGGCACCGTCGTGCACATCAATGCCGGGATTGCCGGACTGGTCGGCGCCTACTACGTCGGGCCGCGCCTGGGCTATCGCCGCGAATCCATGCCGCCCCACAATCTGCCCATGGCCATGATAGGTGCTTCGCTGCTGTGGGTGGGCTGGTTCGGATTCAATGCCGGATCCGCCCTGGGAGCCAATGAAACCGCGGCGCTGGCCTTCTTCAACACGCTCATCGCCACCGCCGGCGCGATTCTGGCCTGGGTGATCGTGGAATGGAAAGCCAAGGGCCATCCTTCCCTGCTGGGCGCGGTATCGGGCGCGGTAGCGGGCCTGGTCGGCATTACGCCCGCTGCGGGCCTGGTCGGCCCCGGCGGAGCGCTTATCATCGGCCTTCTCACCAGCGCCATCTGCGTCTGGGGCGTCAATGGCCTGAAGCGGCTGCTGCGGGTGGACGACGCGCTGGACGTATTCGGCATACACGGCGTGGGCGGCATCGTCGGCGCCCTGTTGACCGGCATCTTCAACGCCAAGCCCCTGGGCGGACCCGGCCTGGAATCCCTGGCTCTCATCCCCCACCAGCTGTGGGTGCAGTTCGAGGGCGTGCTGATCACGCTTGTCTGGTCCGGCGCCGTCGCCTTCGCCGCCTACTTCATCGCCGACAAGCTGTGCGGCGGCATGCGGGTGGGCAACGACAAGGAACGCGAGGGCCTGGACGTCACCACGCACGGCGAATCGGCCTACCAACGCTAGATGAACGCGGATGCCGCCAGCGCGCGGCCCCGCTGGAAAAACGGCCCTTCGGGGCCGTTTGGTGTTTTTTTACCGTCGGGCCACCCCAAGGTAAAAGAGCCCCCTCGGGGGGCAACAGGCCACGCAAGCGACACAGCGCTATCTACTCAACCGGCCAATGCGTCCAGGTCGATGCGCTCGGCGCGGTTCAGGGCGGACGCCACTTTTATCCGCAGCGCGTTCGAATGCGCCTGGCGCACCTCTTTTTTGACGTCGAGCAATTGCTGCGGATGCATGGAGAATTCTTTCAGGCCCAGCCCCAGCAGCATGCGCGTCACCCGGACGTCGCCGGCCATTTCGCCGCACACCGCCACGGACTTGCCCGCCCTTTCGCCCGCGTTGATGGTATGGGCGATGAGGCGCAGCACCGCCGGGTGCATCGGATCGTACAGTTCGGCGACATCGTTGTCACCCCGGTCGATGGCCAGCGTATATTGGATGAGATCGTTGGTGCCGATGGACAGAAAGTCGAGGTTCTCGACAAAGGGCTCGATGGCGATGGCGATGGCCGGAATCTCGACCATGGCGCCCAGCTCGTAATTGCAAGCATAGGAGGCCCCGCGCGCGTCCAGCTCGGCACAGGCCGCGGCGATGGCCTGCCGCACCGCATGGACTTCGTGCATATGCGAAATCATGGGAATCAG
This sequence comes from Eoetvoesiella caeni, assembly GCA_040391725.1. Lineage (GTDB taxonomy): Bacteria > Pseudomonadota > Gammaproteobacteria > Burkholderiales > Burkholderiaceae_B > Eoetvoesia > Eoetvoesia caeni_A. Next base: position 2,478 of record JBEBXF010000217.1, read on the forward strand.
GATGCGGATTTTTCCATGCTGCGACGCGCGCAGCAAAGCGCGCAACTGCGTGCCGAAGATTTCCGGATTCGCCAGGCAGTAACGTATGGCCCGCAATCCCAGAGCCGGGTTCGCGGCGACGGCGATTTCCCCGTCCAGGGTTTTGTCGGAACCGATATCCAGGGTGCGGATGGTAACGGGACGCCCGCCCATGTCCCGCACGACGGAAGCGTAGGCCTGGTACTGCTCTTCCTCGTCGGGCAAGGTATTGCGCCCCATGAACAGGAACTCGCTGCGGAACAGGCCGATTCCGTCCGCGCCGGCCGCCAATGCGGCGGCGGCCTCTTCGGGCAGCTCGATATTGGCTTCCAGCTTGACGCGCACGCCGTCCAGCGTAATGGCCTCGGCATCGCGCAACAGGCTCAGCTCGGCCCGATCGTCGGCATAGGCGGCCTGGCGGCGCGCGTATTCATTCAGGACTGTCTCGGAAGGATTGACCAGCACCGCGCCCGTGAGGCCGTCGACCACCAGGGTGTCGCCGTCGCGCACCAGCGAGCGGATATTGCCCATGCCGACCACGGCCGGCACATTCATGCTGCGCGCCACGATCGCCGTATGGGAAGTTGGCCCCCCCAGATCGGTCAGGAAGGCGGCAAAACGGCCGCCGCGCAGTTTCAGCATGTCGGCCGGGGAGATATCGCGGGCCACCACGATCAGGGATTCGTCGTCGTCCGGAGTCTCTTTTAGCTGAGGCAGCAAAACCGTGGAACCCGACAACACGCGCAGCACGCGCTCGATGACCTGGCGGATGTCCGCGCCGCGTTCGCGCAGATAGGCGTCCTCCATGGCGGCGAACTGTTCGCTGAGCGTCTGGCCTTGCGTCGTCAGCGCCCATTCGGCGTTGTAATGGCGTTCGGTGATGAGGTCGCAGGTTTGCTGGGCAAGCATGGGATCGTCCAGCAGCATGCTGTGCACCGTCAGCAAGGCGCCCATTTCGCGGGGCGCGTCTTCCGGCAGATTATTGACCATGCCCTGCAGCTCGTCGCGCGCCACGGCGAGCGCGGCCTTCAGCCGTTGGCATTCCTGCTCGACCGCATCGGGTTGAATACGGTAATGCGCTACCTCCAGCGCCGCCGCGCCCATGACGACGGCACGGCCTATGGCATATCCTTTTACGACCCCCTGGCCGCGCATGCAAAGCATGGAACTCAAGGCATGAGGGTGGGAAACGGGATGAGGAGGAATCGGATTCATAGCGCAGTTAGAGCCGACAACAACGCTATCCTACTCCTGTTCGCCGAATTTGTTGCTGAACAAGGCTTGTATTTCACCGAGCGCCGTTTCGGCATCCGCGCCGTTGGCATCGACCTTGACCGTTACCCCCAAACCCGCGGCCAGCATCATGACGCCCATGATGCTTTTTGCATTGACCCGCTGCGCGCCGCGTGCGATGAAGATCTCGCAACTGGAAAACCGGCTCGCCAACTGGGTGAGCTTGGCGGCCGCCCGCGCATGCAAACCCAGTTTGTTGCTGATGACGATATCTACTGTTGGCATAGGCTTCTTTTATTTTATTTCAGAGATCAAGACAAGGAGGCGCAGTCGGCATTCACAATGCCCTTGAGCGCTCCCTGCCGTACTTTTTCGCTGAGCTCGTCGGGATTCTGCTGCTGATCCGTCAGGGCTTTCAATACCATGCACAAGTTCGTGCCTGTGATCAGGTGCCCGATCACGCCCTTCTCGTGCGCCATCTTCAAGGCTCGATTCGCAATATTGAACGGCGTCGCCCCAAATATATCGCACAAAACCAAAACCCCGTCGTCGGGCGACTTGCCGAGCAGCGCGGCAAGCTGCTCGACACGTTCGTCGATGGGATCGTCGGGCGCCACATCGAACACCGTCAGCGAAGGCGCGGCGCCCAGCACGTGCTCGGCGCACGACGCGAAGGCCTGGCCCAACGGCGCATGCATGACGAGAACGACGCTTACCATTTCAGCCGCCCACCGCGCGTTCGAGGGCCTCGGCAAAGCACTGCGCCACGTCGAAATCCGTCTGCTCGGTGATTTCCACGAAACAGGTCGGGCTGGTGACGTTGATTTCGGTCACGTAGTCGCCGATGACGTCCAGCCCCACCAGCAGCAGCCCGCGCTGCGCGAGCCTGGGCGCCACCGTGCGGGCTATTTCGAGGTCGCGCGCAGAAAGCGGCCGGGCCACGCCCCGGCCGCCGGCGGCCAGGTTGCCGCGAGTCTCGCCCGCCAGCGGAATGCGAGCCAGGGCATAGGGCACCGGCTCTCCGCCGATGAGCAGAATGCGCTTGTCGCCGTTGACGATATCCGGAATGTAGCGCTGCGCCATGATGGTCTGCGTGCCATTGTTGGTCAACGTTTCCAGGATGGCGCCAAGATTGGGCTCGGTCTTTTGCAAGCGGAAAATACCCATGCCGCCCATGCCGTCCAGCGGCTTGACGATGACATCTTCATGCTGCGCGTGGAAGGCCCGCAACCGGGCCATGTCGCGCGACACCAAGGTGGGCGACGTGAACTGCGCGAATTCGGTGATGGCGAGCTTTTCGGGGTGATTGCGTATGGCCGCGCCCGAATTGAAGACGCGCGCGCCCTGAGCCTCGGCGTATTCGAGCAGATGGGTCGAATACACGTACTCCATGTCGAACGGCGGATCCTTGCGCATGACGACCGCATCGAAGGCGGACAGTACGGCTTCGCGGCGCCCGCCGGCTTCCTTCCACCAGGCGTGGCCGTGCAGGTCGGCACCCGCGACCAGCTCGATGGACGTAGCCGCCGCCTTGACCAGGCCCTGATCGATGAACAGATCGCCCTGCAGGACGACGCTTAGCGTATGGCCGCGGCTTGCCAGAGCCCGCATCATCGCTACCGAAGAGTCTTTGTAGGCCTTTAACGAAGGTAAAGGATCAATAACAAACAATACGTGCATAGGACACCTGCAAGCACAGCCCGCACGGCCTTGCTCGGCCGCAACGGGCAGGCCACTACCAATTAAGAGGCGGATTCGCCCGACTTGCCGGCCGCCGTCTTTTTGCGCGGAGCCAGCACCATGACCATTTGACGCCCTTCGAGCTTGGGCATGGCCTCGACCTGGCAAAGCTCCAGCAAGTCGTCGCGCACACGCTCGAGAACACGCATGCCGAGCTCCTGGTGGGCCATTTCGCGGCCGCGGAATCGCAATGTGACTTTGGCCTTGTCGCCCTCTTCGATGAAGCGGCGCAGATTCCGAAGCTTGACCTGATAATCGCCCTCGTCGGTTCCAGGCCGGAACTTGACTTCCTTGACCTGAATGACTTTTTGTTTGGAACGGGCTTCCGCCTGGCGTTTTTGTTCTTGATATTTGAACTTCCCGTAGTCCATGAGGCGACAGACGGGAGGAACGGCGTTCGGGGCTATTTCGACCAGATCGACTTCGTGTTCTTCTGATAAGTTAAGGGCTTCCGATGTTTTTACAACACCCAGTTGCTCGCCGTCGACCCCTATGAGACGCACCTCGGGAACTCGGATTTCACCGTTGATGCGATGAGCTTTTTCGGTTGCGATGTCTAAGACTCCTAGAATTGATAAAA
>JBEBXF010000218.1:0-6012 GCA_040391725.1 Eoetvoesiella caeni
AGCACGCTGTCGGTGCCCGCCACCGCCGAAATCGTGCTCGAAGGCCATATTCTTCCGGCCGGCGATCCCCGGGCGCAAGCGCCCGCCGTTCCCGAAGGCTCGCCGGGTCCCGCCAGCCACGACTACGAAATGGCCCTGGAAGGGCCTTACGGCGACCATACCGGCTATTACAACGAACAGGACTGGTTTCCGGTGTTCACGGTCGACCGCATCACCATGCGCCGCAATCCCCTGTACCACAGCACCTATACCGGCAAGCCGCCCGACGAGCCCGCCGTCCTGGGCGTGGCGCTGAACGAGGTCTTCGTTCCCCTGCTCAAGCGGCAGTTGCCCGAAATCGTGGATTTCTACCTGCCCCCCGAAGGCTGCAGCTACCGCATGGCGGTCGTCTCCATGCGCAAGCAGTACCCCGGCCACGCCAAGCGCGTCATGTTCGGGCTATGGAGCATTCTGCGCCAGTTCATGTACACCAAGTTCATCGTGGTGGTCGATCACGACGTGGATCCGCGCAACTGGCAGGAAGTGGTCTGGGCCATGACGACCCGCATGGATCCCGTGCGCGACACCGTGCTGGTGGAAAACACGCCCATCGACTATCTGGATTTCGCCTCGCCCGTGTCGGGCCTGGGCGGCAAGATGGGCATGGACGCCACCAATAAATGGCCCGGCGAAACCCAGCGCGAATGGGGCACGCCCATCAGCATGGATCCGCAGGTCAAGGCCAAGGTCGACGCCATGTGGGGTGAACTGGGGCTATGACGGCACGCGGGCGGGCCGGAAGCGCCGCCGCCCCTGCCCGCACGGCTGACGGCTTTGCAACCTGAACTGTTTCTATCTGCCGTGCTTAAGAACCTGCGGAGCTGTCCTCGGAGCGATTCAGGTGGCGCGAAAGCTGCCAGCCCACCAGCAGGCCGGCCGCCACCTTGACCCAGCGCAGCCGCGAACGCCTGCCGCCAAGTATGGCGGAGGCCCCCGACAGCAGGAAGGGATAGCGGCGCACAAGGCCCAGGCCGCTCACCACCCAATCGACCGGCCGGCTGCCGGCAAAGGCCGGCAAGGCCTCTTTGAACAGTGTTTTAGGCGCCAGCGATACCCTCAGCTCGTGGACGCTGTTCGCCAGATTGTGCCGTTCGATGGCGGCGCGGGCCCGCAACAATTCGATGCGGGCCGCGCGCTCTTCGCCGTTGAGCGTCTTTTTCATAGGCCATCCTTGCGCGGGCGGCCCGTCTCGGAGGCGCGCGGCGAATCACCCAGGCGCTCGATGAGGCTCATGTCGCGCTTGAGCTCGTTGAGCGTCACCGCGAACGGCATGGGCTCGAACAGCAAGGCGCGCCGCACGGCCCAGAAAAAGCCCAGGCCCGCCACCGCGTACAGCAGGGCCAGCACGCCCAACGCGATGTAGCGCTGCTCGGTGGGCCAGAAGTACAAGGCCACGGCAATGGAGAACACCAGCAGCGCCAGTGTAAGAAACAGCAGCGCCGCGAAAGCCATGCCCAATACTTTGACGAGGCGGGCCTTTTGTTCGGAGGCCTCCAGCGAAAACAGTTCGAGCCGCGTGCGCACCACGGCCAGAAGCGTGGCCGCGGTGTCGCCGACAGATTGCCTTAGCGCCATGGAAGGCCCGGCTATCGGCGGCTGATGAGCATGCCCACCAGAAGGCCCGTAAGCCCCGCCACCCCGATGGCCTGCCAGGGGTTGTCGTGCACGTAGTCGTCGGTGACGCGGGCGGCGCGGCGGCCTTTCGCCATCAGGGCATCCTGCGTGTCGTACAGCGCTTCGCGCGTGCGGCGCAGCGACTTCATGGCGCGCTCGCGCAGTTCGCTGGCCTTGTCGCCCGTTGCATCGGCAGCCTCGCGCAGCAATTTCTCGGCGTCGTCCAGGCTTTCCTTGACGTTCTCGATGAATTCATCTTCATTGGCTTGCGTGTCGATTTTTGCCATTTTGCATCCCCTTTAAAGGAAGTTGACCGTAAATTACCCGGTTGCCGGATAAACCCATACTAGCTGATCCGCATGAAAAAGTTTTGCCGCGAATCAAAGCATTACTGAATTCGTGTGACCTCCACGGTGGAGCTGACTCCATTTTGCACGCTTTCCTGCTTCATCACCATGTTCAGCGCGGGGCAGAACCAGTCGGTGACCGCCGACGTCATGGCGGGTATCGGCAAGACCAGGCCGTTGAACGACGCGCGGGTCGCATCGATGACGCGCGTATAGCTTATGGGCCAGCAGGCCTGGCTGCCGGACGCCGTCTGTATGGTCTTGCGGGCCCCGACCGTTTTTTCGCCGGTCCTGACGACGATGGGGTCGGCCTGCACGGCCTTGCGGTCGACGTTGATCTGGAACTTCAGGGCGGGAAAAGTCTGACCCTGCTTCGAAACGGGCGTGCCATAGGCGAACAGGCCAAGCATGCGCAAATCGAACTTGCCATTGACGGGAGAACGGCTTCCATCGGCCTCGCGGCGCTCGAAGCTGGCCTTGCCGTTGCGCACGGTCAGCCAATAATCCAGCTTGGACGTGCTGGGCGGCATGCCCATGAGGCCTACCGACGTATCGCCCACGACGCGGGCCTCGCAATTGTCGGCGCCCTGCTTGCTGACACTGGAAAACGCCAGGTTCGCCGCCATGGCCAGGGCGCCCGAGCCGCTTAATTGCGCCTGGCCGCCATCGTGCATGAAGGGCGCGCTGCAAAGGCCCGCCGCGGCGGGCGCCGCCAGACCCATGGATAAGAACAAGGCTCCCACGCCTGCCGCCAGGCAACGGCCCGGCCCCGTGCTTGCCGCGAAAATTGCAATCTTACCCATTCACACCCATCCAGGAACGTTCAAGAGACTTCATCGTAGTCCGCCGGGGCGCGATACGCCACACAAAACTTTAGAAAGTATAAGCAAACGTGAAGCCCAACCGCCGGTTTCGACGCCTGCTGGCCGGTACACGGCCTGACGCGGGGCCGCCCCGGCATCCGGCCCTACTCGACCTTCTGGCGCGTGCCGAAGATCCGGTCGCCCGCATCGCCCAGGCCCGGAACGATATAGCCGTTTTCATCCAGATGGCTGTCGATGGAAGCCGTATAGATGTGCACGTCGGGGTGCTTGTCCTGGACGGCCTGGATGCCGGGCGGCGCGGCAACCAGCACCAGCGCCCGGATATTGCGGCTGCCGGCCTTCTTGAGCATGTCGATGGCCGCCACCATGGAGCCGCCGGTCGCCAGCATGGGGTCGATGATCAGGGCCAGCCGCTGATCCAGCCCGCCCACCAGGCGCTCCAGATACGTATGCGCCTGCAATGTTTCTTCGTTGCGGGCAATGCCCACGGCGCTGACCTTGGCCCCCGGCACCAGCATGAGGACGCCGTCCAGCATGCCGATGCCGGCCCGCAAAATGGGCACGACCGTCACTTTCTTGCCGGCCAGCTTCTCGACTTCGATGTCGCCGCACCAGCCCTGGATATGGTAGGGCTCCAGGGGCAGATCCTTGGTCGCTTCATACGTCAGCAAGGCCGCGACTTCCTGGGCCATTTCGCGGAAGTTCTTGGTGCTCAGGTCGCCCCGGCGCATCAGGCCCAGCTTGTGGCGGATGAGCGGGTGGCGGATTTCGTGTATGGGCATGGCATAGTCCTGCTTATAGGGTGTTGTTATGTACGCATGGCCGTTCGCATACACGGCGCGCAGCCGAATAGTCTACAAGGAAGCTCGGAACAAGTCCCCGCATCGCCTGCATCCGCGGATTGCGGTAATCCGCTGTGCTAGCGTTCGGCCAGCCAAGTGATCAGCGCATCGTCGAAAGGCCGGATGGCCGACGAACGTTCGTCGTTGACCAGGCTGACCACAATATAACGCTTGCCGCTGGCGCCCAGCACATAGCCGGCCAGGGCGCGGCTGTCGCGCAGCGTGCCGGTTTTCAGATGGGCCATGCCCCGCACGTCTTCGTTGCGCAAGCGGCGCCTGACCGTGCCGTCCACGCCCGAAATCGCCAGGGACGAGACGAACTCGGGCATCAGGGGCGAATGCCAGGCCACGTCCAGCATGCCCGCCAGCCCCTGCGCGGTCAGGCGGGCGCCGCGCGCCAGCCCCGCGCCGTTCACGATGGTCCAGCCCCCGGTATCGACGCCCTGGGCATGCAACAGCGCCAGAGCGGCGCTTGCGCCGGTCTGCGGCGTTGCGCCCGCCCCGTTCTTTTCCGCCCCGAGCGTCAGCAGCAAGGTGCGGGCCATGACGTTATTGCTTTGCTTGTTGATCTGGCGGATGGTGTCGGCCAGGCTTTCCGAATCGTGCCAGGCCACGATCTGCGCCGAGGCGGGCACCTTGCCCGCAACAATGCCCTTGCCCAGGGTGCCGCCAAGCTCCTTCCACAGCATCTGGAACAAGGCCGAGAAGTTCTCCGGCTGCGACAAGGCCAGCCGGTACACGCTGAACTCGCCGCAGGATCCGGCCGCGGTACCGCTGACCTGGATGGTGACATCGCGACTCGTATGCACGACATTGGTGCCCACGGTGGGCGAGCCCGGGCAGCGTGCATTGCTCCAGGCGATATTGCCGCTGACCTTCACGCCCGTCAAGGGCGGGTCGATAATGGGCACCCATTTATGGGCCGTGGCGTCGGGCTGGAACAGCAGGCGCACCGCGCCCAGGTTCACCATCATGGCGTCGGGGCTGGCGTTGTAGGGCCGGTCGGGTGAGTCGTCGAACTCGCCCGGATCGGTGGCCACGGCGCCGAACATGGAGCGGTCGACCACCACTTCCGGCAGATTCTTGATGCCGCGCAGGCGCAGCTCGCGCAGCAACGACCAGAGATCCGCCATGGTCAGGAAGGGGTCGCCCCCCGCCTTCAGATACAGCGGGCCGCGCAGGGAGCCCTGCGCATCCACGCTGGCTCCGTTGCGGGCGTACATGGCGGTGCGCCAGCGGTACTCCGGCCCCAGGCCGGAAAGTCCCGACCAGGTGGTGACCATTTTCATGACGGAAGCCGGATTGCGCGGTTCCGACGGGTTGATGGACACCAGCCTCGGCCCGCCGATTTCCTGCACCACCAGCGACATCGAGCTTTCCGGCAGATGGGCGGCCTGGAACACCTTTTGCAGCTCGGCAGGCAAGCCTTGCGCCGCCGCCGAAGCCATGTGCAGCGCCGCCGCGCATGCCGCCCCCAGCAGCACGCTGCGCAACCCGCGCCCCGCGCGGCTCATTTTGCCAAACGCCCTATCGCCCCGCCTGCATGAAACCATCTCGACACCGACTCCGCTTTTAGCCACCGCGCAATAAAACAAACCATGAGCATACCGAAAGACACCCGCTTTGCGGAGGGTGTCAAGCAAAAATTCACGATGACGGCTTAAAATACCGCCAAAACCCCTCCATCCCGGCCGCGCCCGTGGCGCCCGCCCAACCCAAGATCACCGCGTGAACCCTTCGCTCCTGCTGTCCCAGTTCGACTACCACCTCCCCCCCGAACTCATCGCCCAGTCGCCTCCTGCCGAGCGCGGCGCCAGCCGCCTGCTGCACCTGGATGGCCGGGGGGAACCTCACGACAAGATGTTCGCGGATCTGCCCAGCCTGCTGAACCCTGGGGATCTGCTGGTGTTCAACGACACGCGGGTCATCAAGGCGCGCCTGCACGGCCAGAAGGACAGCGGCGGCAAGGTCGAGATTCTGATCGAGCGGATTACGCAGCCCAATACGGCGCTGGCCCACGTGCGCGCCAGCAAATCGCCCAAGGCCGGAACCCGCATCCACGTGGCGGAGGCCTTCGAGGCCACGGTCCTGGGCCGTGAAGGCGAACTGTTCGAACTGGAGTTTCCCGGCCGCGTCCTGGATCTGCTGGACGAGCACGGCTCGACGCCCCTGCCCCCCTATATTACGCACGAAGCGGGACAGGAAGACGACGAACGCTATCAAACCATTTATGCGCATCAGCCGGGCGCAGTCGCCGCGCCGACGGCGGGGCTGCATTTCGACCAGACCATGATGGACACGCTGACGGCCCGGGGCATCCAGCAAACCTTCGTGACCCTGCACGTG
>JBEBXF010000219.1:0-5993 GCA_040391725.1 Eoetvoesiella caeni
CGCCGGGCTGGCCGAGCAATTGCGCGATGCTGGCCTGACGGTTATCGTGCATGCCGGCTCGTCGGGATTCAAATCGCAGTTCAAGCGGGCGGATGCCAGCGGCGCGGTCGCCGCGGTCATCCTGGGCGGCGACGAGCTCGCGTCGGGCGTGGCAAGCGTCAAATGGTTGAGAACGCAGGCGCAGGAAGGGCAGGCGCAACAAGAAACAATCCCGCAGGGTCATCTGGTTACTGAATTGAAAAAAAGGGTTTGAGGCATGGCATACGATTTGGAATCGCAGGAAAAGCTGGACGCGTTGCGAGCATGGTGGGATCGCTACGGCACATTGTGCGCCGTGGTGGTTTTTGTGGTCGTGGCGGCGTTTGCCGGCTGGAGAGGCTGGCAGTGGTACCAGGGCCATCAGGCGGCCCAGGCCATGGGCTATTTCGAGGCGCTCGAGACGGCTACGGGCCAGCAGGGCGACGATGCGGTGGCGCGCATCAAGGCGGCCAGCACGACATTGCGCAGCGACTTCCCCGAATCGGGCTATACTTCGCGCGGCTTGCTGGTTGCCGCCGAGGCCCTGCGGGCGCGCAACGACCTGGATGGCGCCCGCGACCAGCTTCAGTGGCTGGTTCAGCATGGCAAGGATCCGGCCCTGGTGCCGTTGGCCAGGTTGCGATTGGCGGGTATCCTGCTCGATCAAAAGCAGTACGATCAGGCGTTGGCGCAACTGAACGACGCGCCCGCGGCGTTTGCCGGCTTGTATGCGGATCGCCGCGGCGACATTCTGGCGGCCCAGGGTAAAAAAGCCGAGGCCAAGGCGGCCTGGGAAGAGGCGGTCAAGCAGCTTGGCCAAGAATCTGTTACGCAAATCATTAAACTGAAAATTGATGCCTTAGGCGGAGCTTAATCCATGCAGATTTCCATTGCTCGTCGTGTTCTTTGCGGTTCCATGGTGGCGCTGGGCGCGGCGGTTCTGGCCGGTTGCTCCATGTTCTCCGCCACGCCCAATCCGCGTTTCGATCCCGCGCCGCTCACCGAGTACCCGGCCGGCATTTCCGTCCATGTCGCATGGTCGACGGGAATCGGCAGCGGGGGCGGTTCGGGGTTTGCTCCCCAGGTCGTGGGCGATAGCGTCTACGCGGCCGCGCCCAGCGGGTCGGTGGTGAAAGTGGATCTGGCCACGGGCGCCGTGCGCTGGCAGGCCAATGCCGGCGTCAAGCTTTCGGCCGGAGTCGGATCCGACGGCCAGGTCACGGCGGTGGCGGCGCCCGACGGAACCGTCATCGCGTACGATGACCAGGGCGCCGAAAAATGGCGCGTCCGCGCCTCCAGCGAGGTCGACATTCCGCCCACGGTCGGCAATGGCGTCGTGGTCGTGCGCAGCAGCGACTACCGCATCCAGGCCTTCGACGCCGGAAGCGGCGAGGCGCTATGGAACGTGCAGCGGCCCGGGCCGGCCCTGGCGCTCAAGACCAATATGCGCATGATCATGATCGAGGGCCTGCTTATCTCGGGTCTGCCCAACGGCAAGTTCATCGCCGTCAATGCGCACACGGGCGCGGTTCAATGGGAAGGCACGGTGTCGGTTTCCCAGGGCGCAACCGATCTCGAGCGCATCAGCGACGTCGTGGGCTCGCCCCAGACGCAGGGCGCCTTGCTTTGCGGCGTGTCATACCAGGGCCGCATGGCCTGCTTCGATGTTTCGCAAGGCGGGCGCCTGCTTTGGGACAAGCCGTTTTCCAGTGCCACGGGCATGACGACCGACAGCCAGCAGGCCTATGCGGCCGATCAGCGCAGCGTGGTGTATTCATTCGCCCTGGGCGACGGCCACGAGCTCTGGAAGCAGACGGCGTTGCGCAACCGGGGCCTGAGCGCTCCGGCGGCGGTGCCGCAAGGCCTGGCGGTCGGCGATATGGAAGGCTATGTGCATTTCCTGTCGCGCAGCGACGGCCAGCTTCTGGGACGCGTGCAAGTGGGCGGCGGTGCAATCGTTTCGCCGCTTACCGCCACCAGTCGCGGCGTTCTTGTTCAAACCGGCAACGGTAATCTTGTACTGATTGGTGTCAATTGACTAATGTTTCGTTCAAACCGGTAGTCGCCCTGGTGGGCCGTGCCAATGTGGGGAAATCCACATTGTTCAATCGGCTTACGCGTTCAAGGGCGGCGCTGGTGGCCGATTTTTCGGGGTTGACGCGCGATCGCCATTATGGCGAGGGCCGCATGGGCGGGCGTCCCTACCTGGCGGTGGACACCGGCGGGTTCGAGCCCGTGGCCAAAAGCGGCATCGTCCGCGAAATGGCGCGCCAGACCGAGCAGGCCATCGCCGAATCGGACGTCGTGATCTTCCTGGTCGATGCGCGCGCGGGCGTCAATGCGCACGACCACGAAATTGCGCGCTTGCTGCGCCGTTCGGGGCAGAGGGTGGTTCTGGCCGTCAACAAGGCCGAAGGCATGCAGTTCGACGCCGCCATCTCCGAGTTCCATGAATTGGGGCTGGGCAAGCCCTTTGCCATTTCCGCGTCGCACGGCGACGGGGTGGCCGACCTCATCGAGCATGCGCTGTCGCTGCTCGACGACGAGCCCGAACAGGCCGCTGACGGCGAAGAGCCCGACGATAGCGATTCGTCCATGGCCGCGGAAGAGGCGGGCGCCGACGCGCCGGAAGGCGGCGAGCCGCAGCATCGCATCAAACTGGCCATCGTGGGTCGGCCGAATGTCGGCAAATCCACGCTTATCAATAGCCTGCTGGGCGAGGAGCGCGTCATCGCGTTCGATATGCCGGGCACCACGCGCGACGCCATCGAAATCGAATTCGAACGGGGCGATCGCCGCTATACGCTTATCGACACGGCCGGATTGCGCCGCCGCGGCAAGGTCTTCGAGGCCATTGAAAAATTCTCGGTCATCAAGACCCTGCAGGCCATCGAAGCCTGCAACGTGGTCGTGCTGATGCTGGACGCGCAGTCCGAAATCTCCGACCAGGACGCGCATATCGCCGGTTTCGTGCTGGAAACGGGCCGGGCGCTGGTCGTGGCCATCAACAAATGGGACGGCCTGGACAGCGAACAGCGCGAGCGCATACAGCGCGAGTTCGACCGCAAGCTGCGCTTTTTGTCGTTCGCCAAGATGCACACCATCTCGGCGCTCAATGGGCAGGGCGTGAATGCCTTGCTCAAGTCGGTGAACGCGGCGCATGCCGCGGCGTTTGCCAAGCTGTCCACGCCCAAGCTGACCCGTGTTCTGCTGGCCGCGGTCGAACAGCAGCCGCCGCCGCGCAAAGGGATCTTCCGCCCCAAAATGCGCTATGCTCACCAAGGTGGCCAGAATCCGCCGCTCATCGTCATTCATGGCAATGCGCTCGACGCTATTTCCGATTCCTACCGCCGCTACCTCGAAACGCGTTTCCGTGTCGAATTCAAGCTCGACGGCACGCCATTGCGCATCGAGTTCAAATCGTCCCACAACCCATATATTCAGGGGGCCTGAGTGAGCCGTTTCTGGAGCGACCCGGTTGCCGGGCTGGCGCCCTATACGCCGGGCGAGCAGCCCAAGGTTGCCAATTTATTGAAGCTCAATACCAACGAGCATCCCTACGGCCCTTCGCCCAAGGTCATCGAGGCGATCCGGGCCGCGGCGGACGACCGCCTGCGCCTGTATCCCGACCCGGAATCCACGGCCCTGCGCGAAAGCATCGCCCGGCTGAACGGCATCGAGCCGGATCAGGTGTTCGTGGGCAATGGTTCGGACGAAGTCCTGGCTCATGTGTTCCATGGCCTGTTCCTGCACGGCGACAGGCCTTTGCTGATGCCGGATATCTCCTACAGCTTCTATCCGACCTATTGCAATCTGTACAAGGTGCCTTACCGAATCATCCCCTTGGCCGACGATTTTTCGATCCGGGCGGGCGATTACACGGCGGCGCATCCGGTGGCGCCCGCGGGCATTATTTTCGCCAACCCCAACGCGCCCACCGGCACGGCCTTGCCGCTGTCCGATATCCAGGCCATCGCCGCCGCGAACCCCGACACTCCGGTCGTCATCGACGAGGCCTATGTGGATTTCGGTGCGGATTCGGCGGTTTCCCTGCTCGAGCTGCACGAGAACCTGGTCGTGATCCAGACTTTGTCCAAGTCGCGCTCACTGGCGGGGATAAGGGTGGGGTTCGCCATGGGCGGCAAAGCCATCGTCGAAGGGCTGATGCGTGTCAAGAACAGCTTCAACTCCTACCCCCTGGATCGCCTTGCCCAGGCGGCGGCGCAGGCGGCCATGGACGATACCGCGTATTTCGAGTCGACCCGCCGCAAGGTCATGAACGCCCGCGAAAACCTGGTACGCCGCTTGCCCGGATTGGGCATGCAGGTTCTGCCCAGCCAGGCCAATTTCATATTCGCCCGGCATCCCGACAGGGCGGGGGCCGACCTTTACGCCGAGTTGCGCAAGCGCGGCGTCCTGGTGCGCCATTTCGCCCAGCCGCGCATCGACCAGTTTTTACGCATTACCGTGGGAACCGAAAGCGATTGCGAGCGTCTATATACCGAGCTGGCCGAAATACTGCGTAATGCCCAGTAAAAAAGCGGCGTGAAAATATACACTAAATCAAGCCTCTGTCGTAGCAAAACAGGGGAAAACCCTGTAAAGTACATGTTTGAGATGTGTCATCTTAAATAACAACACAATTGGAGCAAAGCCAATGAGCAATAAAGGGCAAACACTACAAGATCCGTTCCTCAATGCCCTGCGCAAGGATCACGTGCCCGTGTCCATCTATCTCGTCAACGGAATCAAACTGCAGGGACAGGTCGAATCGTTCGACCAGTATGTCGTTCTGTTGCGCAACACAGTTACACAAATGGTGTACAAGCACGCCATTTCCACCGTTGTTCCGGCCCGCCCGGTTTCCTTCCAGACGGATGATCAAGCTGCTGAATAATCCCATCCTTCCACAGAACCGTCGAACAACACCCGCTGTGCGCCACGCGCCGGCGGGTATTTCGTTTATGTGCGCGCCATGAAGGCGCTGATTGTAAGCGTGGATCTCGGCACGCCCGATTTCCAGGCGCATGCCGATGAATTCGCCATGCTGGCCAAAGGCGCCGGCGCCGAAATCGTCGGAACCGTGGTGGCCAGGCGGTCGCGGCCCGATGCCGCCTACTTCATCGGCACGGGCAAGCTGGAAGAAGGGGTTCTCATCGCCGATTCGTCCGAGGCCGAGATCATTCTGTTCGATCAGGCGCTCACCCCGGCCCAGCAGCGCAACCTGGAGCGCGGCTTCAACCGCCGGGTCGTCGACCGCGTGGCGCTCATTCTGGACGTTTTCGCCCTGCGGGCCAAAAGCCATGAGGGCAAACTCCAGGTCGAACTGGCTCAGTTGCAGCATTTGTCCACACGGCTTACCCGCATGTGGAGCCACCTTGAAAGGCAGCGCGGCGGAATAGGCATGCGCGGCCCGGGCGAGGCGCAGCTTGAAATGGATCGCCGCCTGATCGGCGACAAAGTCCGCCTGCTCAAGGAACGCCTGGCGCGCGCCCAGCGCCAGCGCACCACGCAGCGGCGCTCCCGCATGCGCGGCGGCGTCTTGTCGGTATCGTTGGTGGGATACACCAACGCCGGCAAATCCACGCTTTTCAATGCGCTGACGAGGGCGGGGGCCTATGCCGCCGACCAGCTTTTCGCCACGCTCGACACCACGTCGCGCCGCCTCTGGATCGAAGGCGCCGGCCAGGTGGTCGTTTCGGATACCGTGGGGTTCATCCGCGACCTGCCGCCGACCCTGATCGCCGCCTTCCGGGCCACCCTGGAAGAAACCGTGCATGCCGACCTGCTGCTGCATGTGGTGGATGCCGCCAGCCCTCAACGAGACGAGCAAATGGCCGAAGTCGACAAGGTTTTGGCGGACATCGGCGCCGACGACGTCCCGCGCATACTGGTCTACAACAAGATCGACGAGGCTGGGTACGAGCCCCGGGTCGAGCGCGATGAACATGGTACCATTGCGCGAGTATTTGTAA
>JBEBXF010000220.1:0-5987 GCA_040391725.1 Eoetvoesiella caeni
ATCGTTACCCGCTACGGCATGACCGACTCCCTGGGGCCGGTGGTGTATGCCGAAAACGAGGGCGAGGTCTTCCTGGGCCGCAGCGTCACCAAGACCACGCACGTGTCCGAGTCCACCATGCAGAAGGTGGACCAGGAAATCCGCGCCATCATCGACCAGCAATACAACGTTGCGCGCGCCATCATCGAGGGCAACCGCGACAAAATGGAAGCCATGGCCGGCGCGCTGCTCGAGTGGGAAACCATCGACGCTGAACAAATCGAAGACATCATGCAGGGCCGCGCGCCGCGGCCTCCCAAGAACTTCGATTCTTCGTCGTCCGATACGCCCAACAGCAAGCCGCCCACCGGCGTGTCTCCCGTGGGCGACGGGGGCAGCGCCGCTGCCAAGCCGGTTTAAGGTTACGCCAGAACTGCGTCAATGAGTTCGATCTTGCTTTGCGGGCGCTTCGAGTTGTCGCTTGAGCGCCCGCTGGTCATGGGGATCGTCAACGTCACCCCCGACTCCTTTTCCGATGGCTCCCTGCATTTCGAAACGGATGCGGCCATTGCCCACGCCCGCCAGCTTGTCCAGGAGGGCGCCGACATTCTGGACATCGGCGCGGAGTCCACGCGCCCGGGCGCCGATCCGGTGTCCGTCCAGGAAGAGTTGAACCGCCTTCTCCCCGTCATCGAAGGGCTCCGCGCCAGCGGCGTGCCGATTTCCGTCGACACCTTCAAGCCCGAGGTCATGAGCCGGGTTCTGGATGCGGGAGCGGACATGATCAACGACATCTACGGCTTTCGCCAGCCGGGCGCGCTCGACGCCGTGGCGGACTCCCGCTGCGGCCTGTGCGTCATGCACATGCAGGGCGAGCCGCGCACCATGCAGGCGGCGCCGCATTACGACGACGTCGTGGGCGAAGTCCGGCGTTTCCTGCAGGATCGAGTGGCTGCCATGGCGGAAAAGGGGATAGACCAGGGGCGTATACTGCTGGATCCCGGTTTTGGCTTCGGGAAAACCGCCGGGCAAAATTACTTTTTATTACAGAATTTGCGGCAATTGCGCTTCGATTCCTATCCGTGGCTTGTGGCGCTGTCGCGTAAATCGATGATAGGCCATATTACCGGCCGCCCCGCCGCGCAGCGCCTGGGCGGCAGCATTGCCGGCGCGCTGGCGGGAGTGGCCCGGGGGGCGCAAATGCTGCGGGTGCACGATGTCGCCGCAACCGTCGATGCCATCAAGGTGTGGCAAACCATAGAACATGGGGTACATGAATGAGTGAGCGCAAGTATTTTGGCACCGACGGCGTGCGCGGCGAGGTCGGCGGACCGACCATCAACCCCGAATTCGCCTTGCGGCTCGGCCATGCGGCGGGGCGCGTGTTCGCGCAGCGGCATAACCCCGAGCGGGGCCGCCCCACGGTCATTATCGGCAAAGACACCCGCATTTCGGGCTATATGCTCGAATCCGCACTGGAGGCGGGTTTGTCGGCGGCGGGGGTCGACGTACTTCTGGCCGGCCCCATCCCGACCCCGGCCGTGGCGTATCTGACCCGCGCGCTGCGGCTGGTGGCGGGCATCGTCATCAGCGCCTCGCACAATCCCTACAACGACAACGGCATCAAGTTCTTTTCCGCCCAGGGCATGAAGCTGCCCGACGAGATCGAAGAGCAGATCGAGGCCGCCATCGACGGGCCCCTGGGCTGCGTCGGCTCCGAAGCGCTGGGGCGCGCGCGCCGCATCGACGACGCCGCCGGGCGGTATATCGAGTTCTGCAAAAGCACCTTCCCCAACGAGCTGGATCTGTCGGGCATGAAAATCGTGGTCGACGCCGCGCATGGCGCGGCCTACCATATCGCGCCTCCGGTGTTCCGCGAGCTGGGCGCCGAGGTGTTCGCCATCGGCTGCCAGCCGGACGGATTCAATATCAACAAAGGCGTGGGCGCCCTGCACCCCGAGCGCCTCATCGAGGAAGTCCGGGCGCAGAACGCCGCCGTCGGCATTGCCCTGGACGGCGACGCGGATCGCCTGCAAATGGTCGATGCGTCCGGCCGCCTGTATAACGGCGATGAGCTGCTGTACGCCATCGTGCGCGATCGCATGGCGCTGGGACCGGTCCAGGGGGTGGCGGGCACGTTGATGACCAATTTCGGCTTCGAAAAGGAAATGCAGCGCCTGGGCATACCGTTCGAGCGCGCCAAGGTGGGCGACCGCTACGTGCTGGAAGCCATGCAGAAGCATGGCTGGCTGTATGGCGGTGAAAGCTCGGGCCATCTACTGTGTCTCGATTGCCACACGACCGGCGACGGCATCATTGCCGCCCTGCAGGTTCTGACCGGCATGCGCCGCAGCGGCGCGACGCTGGCCGAGCTGGTGGCCGACCTGAAAATGTACCCGCAAAAGATGGTGAACGTGCCGCTCGATCCCGGCATGGACTGGCAGGCGCACACGGGCCTGCAAGAGGCCGCCCGGCAGGTCGAGCAGCGGTTGCTGGGGCGGGGCAGGGTCTTGATCCGGGCCTCGGGCACCGAGCCCAAATTGCGCCTCATGGTCGAGGCCGAAGACGTTGCGCTGGCCGAGCAGGGTGTGCGCGAACTGGTTGCGGTTAATTTAACAAAGCGGTAACTTAGATAACGAATACTTGAAACATTTAGCGGGCATAATTGCAGAATGTTTGTGGAGTCTTGTTTATGCTAGAACTAGCGCGCGTACAACCTGATGCCGAGAACTCGGCCGCTTGGGCCAATCCTTCGGGGGGCGGGCTTGTCATGGGGCTTGCCCGCACCAACGAAGAGCTCGAGGCGATTCAGCGTTTGCGTTACAAGGTGTTCACCGAAGAAATGAACGCCGTGTTCCCCGACGCGGTCGACGGGCTGGACTCCGACCGCTTCGACCCCTGGTGCGAGCACGTCATGGTCAAGGAGTACGACTCCGGCCGGGTGGTGGGCACCTATCGCTTGCTGACGCCGGCCAATGCCGTGAAGGCGGGCGGTTATTACTCCGAATCCGAATTCGATATCTCCGCCCTGGATTCCATCCGCGAACGCATGGCCGAAGTCGGGCGTTCCTGCATTCATGCCGACTACCGCAATGGGTCGGTCATCATGCTGCTGTGGTCGGGCATTGCCGCGCTGATGCAGCAGGTGGGGTTCCAGTACGTGCTGGGCTGCGCCAGCGTCAGCCTGCGCGACGACGGCGTCACCGCCGCCGAAGTCTGGCGTCGCGCCAGCAAGATGTTGCGCAACAACACGGATCAGCCGGTCATCGTGCCCCGGCACCGGTACCCGGTGGAGCGCCTCAACAGCGAACTGCCGGCCCGCGTACCGCCCCTTATCAAGGGGTATCTGCAACTGGGTGCGTCCATTTGCGGCGAGCCCGCCTGGGATCCTGACTTCAATGCGGCCGATTTCCCGGTGCTGCTCGATCTCGAAAAAATGGATCCCCGCTACCGGCGCCATTTCGGCCTGGATTAACGCCACAGCCTGCGCAAGGCTTCATTGGCACTTGCAAGCCCCTAGACTTCCAGCAGCGTAAAGTCGCAGCCGTTTTTCTGCCATTCGGCGGCTTCGGCGCGCAGCGAATATTCCGACAAGGCATGCGTCGCCAGCCAGGACTTTTTGGCGGCGAGCTCGATGGCGCCGTCCTGCATTTTCACCTTGATCGGCAGGGTGCTCAGGTTTTCGCGGCTGCGCGACAGCAATACCGCCAGGCGCAGGCAAAGCAGGGCCAGCCACTGTGCGCGCGTTATGTCCTGGGGGTTGGATTTGTTCAGCTTGCCGCGGTGGCATAGCGCGAACCACGCCAGCAGGGTCTGGTCGTCGTTCGAAAATCCGGGCATGTCGGCATGTTCGAGAATGTAGGCGCTGTGCTTGTGGTAGTCGGCGTGGGCGATGGAGATGCCGATTTCGTGCAGAGTCGCCGCCCAGCCCAGGGTCTTGGTGAAAACTTCTTTTTCGCGTTCGTTGATGGCCAAGGGGCGGTACAGGTCCAGCGCGATCTGCCTGACACGCGCCGCCTGGCGGGCATCGGCGTTATAGCGCTTGATGAACTGCCGGGCGGTTTCGTCGCGTTTGTCGTGCTGTGAATCGCGGCCCAGCAGATCGTACAGCACCCCGACGCGCAATGCGCCGTCGCCGGGCAGCATGACGTCGATCTTCAGCTCCTGGAAGGCCGCCAGCATGATGGCCAGCCCGCCCGCAAGCACCGGCGCGCGCGATACTTTCAGCCCCGGCAGATTGGCCACATTGGCCTTGCCGTCCTTGATGAGCTGGGCCTTGAGCTTCTCCATGCCCTCGAGGGTGATGCCTTTTCTGGAAAGGCCGGCATCCTGCAGCACGGCCAGTATGCCCTTGGCCGTGCCCGAAGAACCGTAGGCTTCCTGCCAGCCGGTTTTCCGGTATTGCTTTGAAATGCTTTCCAACTCCTGGCGCGCCGCCAGTTGCGCCTGCTCCATGCGGGCGGCGGTGATGCGGCCGTTGGAGAAAAAACGTTGCGTAAAGCTGACGCATCCCATGTACAGGGAGGCCAGTCGCTGAGGCTCGTAGCCCTTGCCGATGATGACTTCGGTCGAGCCGCCGCCGATGTCGATGACTAGCCGCCGGTTTGGCGAGGGTGGGAGTTCGTTGGCCACGCCCGAAAAAATAAGGCGCGCCTCTTCGTGGCCGGCGATGATCTCGATGGGAAAGCCCAGCGCTTTTTCCGCGCGCGGCAGGAATTCGGACACATTGCGCGCCACGCGGAAGGTGTTGGTGGCCACGGCCCGCACGCTGTGCTCGGGAAAGCCCGCCAGCCGCTCCCCGTAGCGGTTCAGTACGGTGATGGCGCGTTCGATGGCGTCTTCGTCAAGCACATTGGACGAATCCAGCCCCGCCGCCAGCCGAACCGACTCTTTCAGCCGGTCGATGGCGTAGATTTGCGCATTGCCGTCCTGCTGCACGACGCGGCCAATGGAAAGTCGAAAACTGTTCGACCCAAGGTCGACGGCGGCAAGTAGGGGATCCATGTGATCTGGCTTTATATTGAGACTCTGGAATTATAAAGAGACTCTTGGGGCCGCACTTTTCCGACACGCCAAAGTGCATGAAAAGCATCAGTTCCGGACCGGGTTGCGCGTTCTTGACGAGATCGGGGTGGTCTGTCATGGTACTGTAAAAAACATGCAGTAAAACAGAGCGTCATTTTCATTGTGGATTCCTATGTCGCACCCTCCCGAGCTGCCAACCGAGCCTCTGCTGCTGAATCGCGAGCTGTCCCTGATCAAATTCAATGAACGGGTCTTGTCCATGGCCGAACACCCGGCCACCCCCCTGCTCGAGCGGTTGCGCTATCTTTGCATCGTCAGCTCCAACCTGGACGAGTTTTTCGAAATCCGCATTTCCAGCCTGAAAGAACAGTTGGCCCAGCACTCCACGGTAGTCGGGCCGGACGGCTATACGCCGGCCGAGGCCTTCCAGCTCGTGCAGGTGGCGGCGCGCCGTCTTATCGACAAGCAGAACAGCCTGCTCATCCACAACGTTTTGCCCAGCCTGGAGCAGGAAGGCATAGGCTTGTCCGATGCCGAAACCTGGACGGACGAGCAGCGCGATTGGGCGCATGCGCTGTTCACCAGCCAGATTATGCCCCTGCTGACTCCTATCGGGCTGGACCCCGCCCATCCGTTTCCCCGGGTCTACAACAAAAGCCTGAATTTCATCGTATCGTTGTCGGGCCACGACGCCTTCGAGCGCAAGGCGTCCATCGCGATCGTGCAGGCCCCCCGGGCTTTGCCGCGTCTTATGCGCATGCCCGACGAAATCTCCGGCATTCCGCACGGCTATATGCTGCTTACGACCATCATCAGCGAGTTCGTCGGCGAGCTGTTTCCGGGCATGGAGGTCAATGGCTGCTTCCAGTGGCGGGTAACGCGCAACAGCGACCTGTTCGTCGACGAAGAAGAAATCACCAATCTTCGCCAGGCCTTGCAGGGCGAACTCTCCCAGCGCAATTTCGGTGCGGCCGTGCGCCTGG
>JBEBXF010000221.1:0-5985 GCA_040391725.1 Eoetvoesiella caeni
TGCCGTAGACCATGGGGGTGCCGAAGATGCCGGGGGCGATGGTGACGCAGCGTATGCCCAGCTTGGACAGGTCGCGCGCGACCGGCAGCGTCATGCCGACGACGCCGGCCTTGGAGGCGGCATAGGCCGCTTGGCCGATCTGCCCGTCATAGGCGGCGACCGACGCGGTGTTGATGAGCACGCCGCGTTCGCCGGTGGGTTCGGGGGTATTGCCGGCCATGGCTTCGGCAGCGAGGCGGCACATATTGAAGGTGCCGACCAGGTTGATCATGACGACTTTCTGGAACATGTCCAGGGGGTGCGCGCCGTTCTTGCCGACGATGCGCGTTGCGGGCGCTACGCCGGCGCAATTGACGATTCCGAACAGCGGGCCTTGCTTCAGGGCGGCGGCCACGACAGCCTGGCCGTCCTCTTCTTTGGTCACGTCGCAGTGCACGTAAGTCTGGCTGAGCTCGGCGGCCAGTTCCCGGCCGGCTTCGTCCTGCAGGTCGGCCAGCACGACTTTCGCGCCTTCGGCCGTCAGCATGCGGGCCGTGCCGGCGCCCAGGCCGGATGCGGCGCCCGTGACGATGAAGACCTTATTCTTGATTTCCATGTTGTGCCTCTTTGGTTCCTTTGGTTTTTTGAATGAGATCGGGCGGATGCAGGGGCCCCGTTACCGGGGCCGCCGCTTGCGCGCCAGTGCCTCGTTTTGTACGGGACACCGGGCTCGATTGCGTTGAAGGCTTGCTTTTTTAAGATAGTGCCGCAGTGTTTCAGCCGCGCAGCGCCTGGGCGATGCGTTCCTGGATTTCGTCCACGGAGCCCACGCCGGCCACCTGCCGGAAGGCGGGGGCCTTGCTGTCTTTGGAAGCGGCCCAGTTCATGTAGTAGTCGACCAGGGGACGTGTTTGCTCTTGGTAGACGGCCAGACGATGGCGCACGGTTTCTTCGCGGTCGTCGTCGCGCTGCACCAGGGGCTCGCCGGTGAGGTCGTCGGTGTCGGCCGCTTTGGGCGGGTTGAACTTCACGTGGTAGCTGCGGCCGCTGGCCGGGTGCACGCGCCGTCCGCTCATGCGTTCGATGATGTTGTCCTCGGGAACGACGATTTCAACGACGTAGTCCAGGGCGATGTCGGCCGTCTTGAGCGCGTCGGCCTGGGGGATGGTGCGGGGGAAACCGTCGAACAGATAGCCTTGCTTGCAGTCGGGCTGCTTGAGGCGGTCGTGCACCAGGCCGATGATGATGTCGTCGGAAACCAGGCCGCCGGCATCCATGATTTTCTTGGCTTCAATCCCCAACGGAGTTTGGGCTTTGACCGCGGCGCGCAGCATGTCGCCCGTGGAAATCTGGGGGATCCCGAATTTCTGGGTGATGAACGCAGCCTGGGTGCCTTTGCCGGCACCGGGTGGACCGAGCAGAATCAGTCGCATGAATTCCTCCTGAAGAACGCTTATCGTTAACCTGTCGATTATGCCGCAACGCAGCAATCTCTGCACGCCGGGAATGGCCGAACCGGCTCAAGGGTACTCTGAACCGAACAAGTTTGCGCCGGAACCGGGCGGCATGGGCATGCCTGTGCGGTATCGGAGAACTGGTTCAGGCGAGCCCCGAAAATTTGCAGACGATTTATAACCGATTTGCATAGATGCTGCGCTCTCGAGCCAAGTCGTCTTCGGTGTCGATGCCCAGGGCGGGTTGTTCGGTGGTGGTAAGAACCGCAATGGAATAGCCATTCTCGAGCGCTCTTAGTTGTTCCAGCGATTCGACGCTTTCCAGCACGCCCGCGGGCAGGGTCGGGAAAGCTTTAAGAAACCCCGTCCGGTATGCGTATAGCCCGATGTGATGCAGCGCGGGCAGGTTTGGTGCAAGGCGTTTTTGCCCATCGGCCAACGCATCGCGGGCCCAGGGTATGGGTGCCCTGGAAAAATACAGGGCGCGCTGCCGGGCGTTGCAGACCACCTTGACGGCGTTCGGGTTGAAAAGCGCCTCGGCGCTCTGGATGGGGCTGGCGCAGGTGGCGATGGCGGCATCGGTGGCTTGCGCCAGCAGGGCGGCGACGGCGTCGATCTGCGCCGGGTCGATGAGCGGTTCATCGCCCTGGACGTTGACGACGATGGTGTCGTCCGCCCATCCCATTTTTTGGGCGACTTCAGCCAGGCGGTCGGTTCCCGTGGCGTGATCGCCTCGGGTCAGCACGGCCTCGAAGCCCTGGTTCGCGGCCGCGGCCTGGATGGCGGAGTCGTCGGTGGCGACGATGACCCGCGACGCGCCGGAGCGGGCCGCCTGTTCGGCGGTGCGCACCACCATGGGTTTGCCGCAGATATCCAGCAAAGGCTTGCCGGGCAGCCGGGTGGAGGCGGCCCGGGCGGGGATGACGGCGATGAAGCTCACGCCGCGTCCGGCGATGCCGGGGCTTGCAATGGGCGCGCTTCGTTTTCGAGCATGACCGGGATGCCGTCGCGAATCGGGAAGGCAAGCCGGTCGGCGGCGCAGATCAGTTCGTGGTGCTCGCGGTCGTGGCTCAAGGGGCCTTTGCACAGCGGGCAAACCAGGATTTCGAGCAAGTGAGATTCCACAAGCGGCTCCAGGCGGTTTAGTGTCAAGCAAAGAGTGTAATGCTCTCGGCGTTTTTTTTCTTGGCGATGGCGTGCAATTTTGCGTCCAGGCCGTCCAGCCAGCCGGGGTCGGAAAACTGCGGAGCCACCGTGACCACCCACAGGCGCGGGTCGTCGAAGTGCGCGCACTTTACCGCATCTTTGGCGGTAATGAGAATATGCTTTGCCGTCAGGGCGCTGAACGGCGGGTGGCTGTAGTCGTCGTGGTCGGGCAGGGCGATGGTTGCCGACAGTGTCAGGCCCTGGGAACGCAACATGGAGAAAAAGCGTTCGGGCTGACCGATGGCCGCCACGGCGGCGATGCTGTCGCCGGCTTCGCGGGCCAGCCATTCGGGCCAGGTCGTGCTGCGGCCGGAAACCAGGTGGACGAGCCGCTCCGGGTGCAAGTCCATGGTCAGCTGCCGTGCCGCGATGTCCAGGCTGGGGGGGGCGGACTGGCCGGCCGCCAGGTTGGTGATGACGTAGTCCACGTGGTTCAGCTTGTCCGCGGGTTCTCGCAGCGGGCCCGCCGGCAGCAGCCGGCCATTGCCCAGTCCCCGGGCGTCCTGCACGACGATTTCGATGTCGCGCCGCAGGGCCAGATGCTGCAAACCGTCGTCCGAGACGACGACATCCACGTCGGGATAGGCGCGAACCAGGGCCTGCAGCGCGCGATTGCGCTGCGGGTGTACCGCCAGGGGTGCGCCGGTGGCGCGCGCTATCAGGGCCGGCTCGTCGCCGAACCCCGCCGCATCGAGGCGGCCTTGCCCCGTCCGCGGAGCCCCCTTGAGCTTCACGCCGTACCCCCGGCTGATGACGCCTGGACGCCAGCCTTTGGCCTGCAAGGCCTTGGCCAGGGCGATGACGACCGGGGTCTTGCCCGTGCCGCCCACCAGGATGTTGCCGACGACGATGACGGGCCGGGTTTCTTGCGGCGCCGGATCCGGCCGTGCCTGGAAGCGCTTGCGCTTGTCGAGCACGGCCAGGCGAACCAGCCAGGACAAGGGCAGCAAGAGCGTGCTGGCCAGGCCTTTGCGCTGCCACATGGCGTGTACGCGATCGAGGAGGACGGGAGGGGTTTTCAAGGCGGGCTTTGCGTGGCGAAGTTGATGCGGTGGATACCCGCCTGGCGCGCCGCCTCCATGACCCGCACGACGGATTCGTGGGAGCTCAGCGCATCGGCGTTGATGACCAGGGTGGGTTCTTTGCCCTCTGCGACGGCGTCCCGCAGCGCCGCGGCGATGTCGGCGACATCCCGTCCGGCGATCAGGCTGCCGTCCAGCGCGTAAAGGCCGTCCTGGCTGACGGCGATGTCGATCGCCTTGGCATCCGGCGCGCTGTCGGCCTGGGCCTGGGGAAGGTCTATCTTGAGGCGGCTGATCCGCGTGAATGAGGTCGTGGCGGTAAGGAATATGACAATGACCAGCAGGACGTCGATGAGCGGGATGAGGTTGATTTCCAGTTCATCGCTGCCTGTCTTGCGGCGGCGAAAATTCATGGCCTGGCTCCTGTGGGGGCGACTTGCCGAGCCTGATCCTGATCATCGCGGTTCATGGGGGCGTTCTTTGTTGAGGTAGCGGTTCAGCGCGCTGGCCTGTCTTTCCATCTGATGCAGGAAGTCATCGACGCGGGAGCGGAAGTAGCGATGGAAAATCAAGGCTGGAATAGCAATGAGTATGCCGAATCCGGTGTTGTACAGCGCAATGGAAATACCGCGAGCCAGTTGCGCCGGATCGCCCCCGGCGGGCGAGTAGGCGGCGAATATTTCTATCATGCCCACCACCGTGCCGAACAGCCCCAGCAAGGGGGCGATGACGGCAATGGTGCCGAGCGCCGGCAGGTACCGGCCCAGCCTGTGGGAAACATCCGTACCCACGTCCTCGATGGCGGCCTGGCGCAAGTGCTGGGGCTCGTTGCTCGCCGCGACGACTTCGGCCAGCAACCGGCCCAGGGGGGAGCTTGTGGCCAGCAGGCTCAGCGCTTCCGGCGTGTCTTGATGCTGGCGCACCATGTCGCTTACCTGGGACAGCAAGTTGGGAGGCAGGATCTGCCTGGCCCTCAGCGAAAACAGGCGCTCAATAATGAGGGCCAGTCCGAAAATCGAGGTAAGCAGCAGCAGCCAGATGGGCCAGCCTGCGCTATGGATGATTTCAAGCAATGTATTTCTCCGCCGGGGGGACGCGTTGTTTGTAGCTGGGAGTATAGGGTAATGAAGTATTTTAAATTAAGGAGTTTTCGGGCCGGCCGCAAAGGTCTGGTTGGTGCGGGTGGATCGCTTCAAGCGCTCGTATGGCCCCATGATTTGCGGCTACCGCCACCGAGGATTAATCAAAATGGCCTAGATACGGGCTTGCAGAAAAAGTAGGGCTGAAAAGTCCCGTATTGCTTCAAAAATGAAGATAAAACCGCATGTGGCAATGTTCTTGGGCGTCTATCCACAGAAACTGTGGATAATTGTGTGCACAACTGCGCGGATAGGCTTGCTTTCGCTGGCTTGGAGGTTCGATGGCTAATTTAAGCCCACTGACGTTTTTTTTGAAAAAATCATATTAATCATAATGTTATTTGGTTTATGTAAGATTTTTTTTAAATTTGGCCGGAACCAGCCTGATATTTCAAAAAGTTGACGAGTCTTGATTTCCTGTGGACAGAGTTTGCGCCCGATGTCAAATTCGAAGCCTTTCGAGAGCAGACTTTCATGTGTTTCCGGCACTTTTCGACGTGTGCCGGGGCAAGGCCGGGCAGGCCCGCGAATACGCGGCTTGGGGTACTATTTCCGGGTTCCCGGCGTGCCGGATATCCGGCGTTTTCCGGATGTGTTTCGATTTTTCTTGGAATTTTCGCGTGCTTAAGAACGAGATCGTCTTGTCGGTGGCCCAGCTCAACCGCCAGGTGGGGCAACTGCTGGAAGGGCATTTTTCGCAAGTGTGGGTCAAGGGCGAAGTTTCCAACTTTACCCAGGCGGCGTCGGGCCATTGGTATTTCACCATCAAGGACGAGCGCGCCTCGGTGCGGGCCGTCATGTTCCGGGGACGGGCGCAGGCGGTGGGGTTTGTGCCCAAGGCCGGCGAGCGTTTCGAGTTCCGGGCCAGCGTCACGCTGTACGAAGCGCGCGGCGACTACCAACTGCAAGTCGAAACATTGCGGCGCGCCGGGCTTGGCGATCTGCACGAGGCATTCCTGCTGCTGAAGGAAAAGCTGGCGTCCGAGGGGCTGTTCGATCCCGATCGCAAACGGCCCATTGCCAGCCTGCCCAAGGCCGTGGGGGTGGTTACCTCGCTGGCCGCCGCCGCATTGCGGGACGTGCTGTCGGCGTTGCAGCGGCGCGCTCCGCAAGTGCCGGTCATCATCTACCCGGCCCCCGTGCAGGGCGTCGAGGCCGCCGCGCAATTGGTGCAAGCCCTGGACA
>JBEBXF010000222.1:0-5984 GCA_040391725.1 Eoetvoesiella caeni
CGCCGCCCGCTTTCCTGGGGCAGGCCAAGCGGTAACCCTCCCGGCAACCGCCGCCAATGCTCCTAAGCAGCCAGCATTTCCCTGGCGTGCCTGCGAGTGGTTTCGGTGATGGTCAGCCCGCCAAGCATGCGGGCCACCTCGTCGATGCGGCCCTGGGCGTCCAGGGCTTCGATTTGCGACAACGTAATGCCCTTGGCGGTTGTCTTGCGCACTTCGTAATGATGCGTCCCGCGTGCGGCGACTTGAGGCAGGTGCGTAACGCACAGCACCTGGTGGCGCTGGCCAAGCTCTTTGAGCAGGCGGCCAACGACCTCCGCCACGGCGCCTCCCACCCCGGTGTCCACTTCGTCGAAAATCAGGGTAGGTACGCGTGCCGCCTGGCTGGCGATGACCGACAGCGCCAGGGAAATCCGCGCCAGCTCGCCTCCCGATGCCACCTTGGCCAAAGGCCGTGGGCGTGTTCCGCCATGGCCGGCCACCAGGAATTCGACGCTTTCGTCGCCCTGGGCCGAGGCCGGCGAGGGGCTTAGCTCGATTTTGAAGCTGCCGCCCTGCATGGCCAGGGTTTGCATGGCTTCGGTGACCCGCCCCGACAATTTTGCCGCCGTTTTCTGGCGGGCCTTGCTGAGTTGCTGCGCAAGCTTGCGGTAGTCGGCCTGGGTTTGAGCGGCGGCTTCCCGCAGCGCGTCGATGTTTGCGGCGGCGCTGTTTTCGCCAAGCTGCCGCAACAATTTTTGGTGCAATTCGGGAAGTTCGCCGGGCTCGACGCGGAATTTGCGCGCGGCATCGAAGATGCTGGACAGGCGCTGCTCGGCCTGCGCCAGGCGTTCGGGGTCGAGGTCGAGCCGGTCGAGATAGCTGTTGAGGTCGGAGGCGGCCTCGGCGGCCGCAATGCGGGCCGATTCGATGGCCTGGCTGATGCTGTCCAGCCGGGTGTCGTGACGCAGCAGTTGCGAAATTTGGTGCGCGGCGGCGTTCAGATACGATTGTGCCGAACCTTCGTCGTTGTCGAGGGCGGCCAGCGCCTGCGTGGCGCCTTCGAGCAGGGATTGGGCGTGGGCCAGGCGGCTATGGTCGTTGCTGAGTTTTTCCCATTCGCCTTCCTGCAGGCCCAGGCTGTCGAGCTCGGCGGTTTGACGTTCGAGCTGCTCGCGCTCTTCCTGGAGCGTGGTTTCGTTGCGCTGGGCCAGCGCAAGCGCCTTGTCGGCCTGCTGCCAGTGCTGCCAGGCCTGCTGAACCTGGCGGGCAAGCGCGGTGTGGCCGCCCTGGGCGTCGAGCAGCTCGCGTTGGCTCGATGCCTTGAGCAGGCTTTGGTGGGCATGCTGGCCGTGGATGTCGACCAGGTGTTCACCCAGCTCGCGCAGTTGGCCCAGCGTGACCGGCAGGCCGTTGATGAAGGCCTTGCTGCGCCCTTGCTGGTCGATGACGCGCCGAAGCACCAGGACGTCGTCGGTGTCCAGCTCTTGTTCGGCCAGCCAGCCGTGCAGGCTTTCGGGGGCCTGGAAGACGGCGCTGATGTCGGCGCGGCTGGCGCCTTCGCGTATGGATCCGGCGTCGCCGCGCGCGCCCAGCGCCAGCGACAGCGCGTCGATGAGTATGGACTTGCCGGCGCCCGTTTCGCCCGAGAAGACGGTAAAGCCGGCTTCGAACGGGATTTCCGCCTGGTCGACGATGACAAAGTCACGGATGTGCAGGGTGCGCAGCATGGCTTATTCGGTTTCGTCCGACAGTTGCGGCATGCGATTCCATTGCAGCTTGCGCCGCAGGGTGGAAAAGAAGCTGTAGCCGATGGGATGGATGAATTGCACGGTATGCTGGGCCCGGCGCACGTCGATGCGGTCGCCGGGCTGGCAGTCGGACCAGGTTTGCATGTCGAAGTGCACGCTGGCGCCCGATTCGACGCGGCCCAGCGCAGTGATGGTCATGCTCAGCAGCCCGCTGTCGGGAATGGCGATGGGCCGGTTCGACAACGCTTGCGGTGCGACGGGAACCAGCAATATGCCGTTGAGCCGGGGGTGGAGAATGGGGCCGTTGGCCGAAAGGGCGTAGGCGGTGGAGCCGGTGGGGGTGGCGATGATGAGGCCGTCGGCGCGCTGGCTGTACATGAACGAACCATCGAGTTCGACGCGCAGTTCGATCATGCCGCCTCGTCCGGCGCGGTTGATGACGACGTCGTTCAGGGCGATGCCCGAGAACAGGGTTTGGTCGCCGCGTACGATCCGCCCTTCGAGAAGGATGCGTTCTTCGACCTCGAAATTGCCGTGGATGACGCTGGCCAGCACATTGGTGGCATCATGCAGGGGGATGTCGGTGATGAAGCCCAGCCGGCCGTGGTTGATGCCGATGAGCGGTACTTTGCTGGGAGCGAGCATGCGGCTGGCGCCCAGCATGGTGCCGTCGCCCCCCATGATGACGGCCAGGTCGGCCTGCCGGCCGATTTCTTCGTAGCTGCCGATGGGATATTCGGCCAGGCCGGTGTTCTGCGCCGTTTCGGCTTCGATCAGTACCTTGCATCCTGCCGCCCGTATGGTTTCGGCCAGACTGCGCAAGGGAGCATCCAGGCCCGTATCCTGGTGCCTGCCGATAAGTGCGACAGTTTTAAAATGCATGTGGGAATACCTTGTCGAGTATTTTTTAGGATAAATTGATTATATGTTCCCCTGGGGCGTTGTGGCTGTACGTAAAACACCCTGTTTGCTGCCGAATTGCGTAATATACGAATATGGATGATCGAGCCAAAGCGCTTTTAAAAGCCCTGATAGAACGTTATATAGCCGACGGGCAGCCGGTGGGTTCGCGCACGCTGTCCAAAATATTCGATCTTTCGCCCGCCACCATACGCAATGTCATGGCCGATCTCGAAGAGCTCGGGCTTATCCAGAGCCCCCACGCCTCGGCCGGGCGCGTTCCCACGCCGCGCGGCTATCGCATGTTCGTCGATAGGCTGCTGGCGGTTCAGCGCTTCGAAGTTCTGCAGCCCAGCGAAATCCGCGAAATGCTGCCGGCCGCCGAGCCCAGCCGCGCGGTCAGCGCCGCCGCGACGCTTTTGTCCAATTTAAGCCAGTTCGCCGGCGTCGTGCTGGCGCCCAAGCGCGCCCAGGTGTTCCGCCAGATCGAATTCATCCGCTTGTCCGAAAAACGGGTGCTGCTCATTATCGTTACGCCAGACGGCGATGTGCAAAACCGCATCCTGTTCGTGCAGCGCGACTACCTCGAGCAGGAACTGCTGGAAGCCAGCAACTTCTTCAACCACCATTTTGCCGGCATGTCCTTCGAAGAAGTACGGGTGGCCATCGCCGACGAGCTGTCTTCGCTGCAGGCCGATATTTCCCGCCTGATGCAGGCCGCGGTCGAGGCGGGCACGGCCAAGGTCGACAGCGACGAATCCGTGGTCATCTCGGGCGAAAGCAAGTTGCTCGATATTTCCGAAATCGCTTCCGACATGGATCGCCTGCGCCGCATGTTCTCGCTGTTCGAGAAAAAAACCGACTTGCTGCAGTTGCTGGACGTATCCAGCCGGGCCCAGGGGGTGCAAATTTATATTGGCGGCGACTCTCAACTGGTGCCCATGGAGGATGTCTCGGTCATTACCGCGCCTTACGGCGTCAATGGCAAGGTGGTGGGCACCTTGGGCGTCATCGGCCCAACCCGCATGTCCTACGAGCGTGTCATCCCCATCGTCGACATCACCTCCCGCTTGCTGTCCAATGCGTTAAGTCATAATCAAACCTGATCCCGATCGATCGCCAGCCTGTTTTTCGCCGCCAGCGTAGTGTTGCCGCGGCTTTGCTTTAGCCAGGAATTTCCGTGTCCCGATTTCTCCCCGAGCCGTCCGACCCGCATGCCCTCGAGGCTGTTCCCCCCAGCCTCCAGGCCGGGCCGATTGGCGTTCTCATGATCAATCTGGGCACGCCCGACGAGCCGACGGCGGGCTCCATCCGCAGATATCTGCGCGAATTCCTTTCCGATCCTCGCGTCATCGAAATGCCCCAATGGCTCTGGCAGATCATATTGCGCGGGGCGGTACTGCCTTTGCGGCCGCGCAAGCTGGCGCCCCGTTACAAGGAAATCTGGCTGGATCAGGGGTCGCCCCTGCTGGTGCACAGCCTCGCCCAGGCGCGGGCGGTGCAGGGGGCGCTGAGCGGGGATGGCGTCGACGCCGTGGTCGAGGTCGGCATGCGCTACGGCAATCCTTCAGTCGCCGGTGCGCTGGGGCGCTTGCGCGATCAAGGGTGCGAGCGCATTCTCGTCGTACCCATGTACCCGCAATATGCGGCCAGCACCACGGCCACCGCCGTGGACGCGGTCATGGCCTGCCTGGCGCGCCTGCGCAACCAGCCGGAGCTGCGCTTCGTCAAGCGCTACAACACCGAGCCGGCTTATGTCGAGGCGCTGGCCCGCCAGCTGCGGCAATTCTGGCAGGTGCATGGCAAGCCGCAGCGCCTGCTGCTCAGTTTCCATGGCCTGCCCCGTGTTACCGTAGAGCAGGGCGATCCCTATCACCGCGATTGCATGGAAACCGCCCAGGCTCTGCGCCGGAGTTTGGGCGAAGACGGGCAACTCGTGCATGTGGCGTTTCAAAGCCGTTTTGGCGCCCAGCGCTGGCTCGAGCCCTACACCATGCCGACCCTGCAGGAATGGGCCGCGCAGGGCATTGCCCAGGTCGACGTGCTGTGCCCCGGTTTTCTGGCCGACTGCCTCGAAACCCTGGAGGAAATCCAGATGCAGTGTCGCGAAGCCTTCCTGGGCGGTGGCGGCAGGCAGTTCCGCTATATCCCTTGCCTGAACGGCGAAGCGCTGTGGGCGGAGGGGTTTGCCAGGTTCATCCGGCGCCACATGGAAGGCTGGCTGCCCGGCTGAGGGGCTACCGGGCAGCACCCCGCCCTACCAATAGGGCTGCCCGGGCGCGTCTGGCGCCGCCAGGCCGGGCCAGGGCTTGAAGTTGGGGAAAACGTCCCCATTTTCATACAATCAAGTTTATTTTGTAGCGGAGTTCCCCATGTCGTCAACGGATCAACCCTTTGATTCCAAACCAGAAAATCCAGTAGCGGATACGTCCGAGAAGCTCGAGGTCAACGAGTCCGAAACCGCGGAGTCCGGTATCGAGCAGCCGGAGGATCTGGCTGTTTTGCTGAAAAATGCCGAAGCCCAGGTTGCTCAATACTACGAGGAACTGCTGCGCGCCAAGGCCGAGGTCGAGAACGTTCGCCGGCGTTCCCAGGAAGACGTGGCCAAGGCCCGCAAGTTCGGCACGGAGTCGTTCGCCGAAAGCCTGGTGCCCGTCAAGGACAGCCTGGAAGCCGCCCTGGCTCAGGCCGACCAGACCCCCGAGGCCTGGCGCGCGGGGGTGGAGGCCACTCTCAAGCAACTGATCGGCGCCTTCGAGCGCAATCTGCTCAAGGAAGTTGCCCCCGAACCCGGCGACAAATTCGACCCCCACGTGCATCAGGCCATTTCGTCCATTCCGTCCGATCAGAACGAGGGCGCGGTGGTCCAGACCCTGCAGAAAGGCTACACCATCGCCGATCGCGTGTTGCGGCCCGCCCTGGTCACGGTTTCGTCCGGCCAGCCGGCTCAGTAGGGCGCAGCACCATAACGCATAAAACTCGGGGAAACGGGCTTGAAAAGGCGGTACTAGCCCCCACTTGCAGAACATCTCGTATTTCCGTATTTCATCATTCAAGAATATTTTTCAGGGTTGCAGATCATGAGCAAAATTATCGGTATTGACCTGGGCACCACCAACAGCTGTGTTTCCGTCCTGGAAGGCGGCAAGGTCAAAATTATTGAAAACGCCGAAGGCACGCGCACAACGCCTTCCATCGTCGCCTACATGGCGGACGGCGAAGTGCTGGTCGGGGCTCCCGCCAAGCGCCAGGCCGTCACCAATCCCACGAACACGCTGTTCGCGGTCAAGCGCCTCATCGGCCGCAAGTTCGACGAAAAGGCCGTGCAAAAAGACATCCACCTGATGCCTTACAAAA
>JBEBXF010000223.1:0-5984 GCA_040391725.1 Eoetvoesiella caeni
TCATAGCGGTAATGGCGCTTAGTGTATGGGGGTACGCCCCGGCTTGAGAAAGCGACTTTCGCGATACCTGCCATCGCCATTCACGCCGGTTAGGGGTTAACCCCAGCTGTCTGAAATCTACCTGTTTGAGACGGCTTTTGGCATGTTCTTTGTCGTTGCCGGTTGCTTTAATACCCTGCGATGCGCACAAGGCAACGTAAAACAATCACTCTTATGGGGAACGACATGCAGATAAGCAGGAGACAATTCCTGGGCTACGGCCTGGGCGGCGCCGCGGGTTCGCTGGTGGGCGGGCTCGGGTTTCCTTCGGCCAGCCTGGCGGCCGATACGATCAAGGCCGGGGTGTTGCTGGATCTATCCGGCCCTCTGCAGCTTTATGGTCACGTCAAGGCGCAGTGCCTGGAGCTGGCGGCGGACGAAATCAACGCCAAGGGCGGCTTGCTGGGTAAAAAGATCGAACTCGTCAAATACGACACGCAGTCCAATAACCAGTTGTACGGCCAGTACGCCCAACAGCTTGCGCTGAAGGACAGGGTGGCCGTGGTGCACGGCGCCATTACCAGCGCGGCGCGCGAAGTGGCGAGGCCGGTGCTGGCGCGGGCCAAAACCCTGTATATCATGAACATGATCAACGAAGGTCCCGAAGGCGCATGCGACCGCAATATGTTCACTACGGGCCCCACGCCGCAGCAGTTGCTGAACAACCTGATTCCCTACATGATCAAAAAACATGGGAAGAAAGTGTACATATTGGCCGCCGATTATATTTTCGGCCAGTTGTCCGCCAAGTGGGCTGAACGTATCGCCAAGGAAAACGGCGGCGAGGTCGTGGGCCTTGATCTGTTTCCCATGGACGTCGACAAGTTCGGCTCCACCATCGGCAAAATACAGGCCGCCAAGCCGGACTTCGTGTTCAATGTGTTCGTCGGCCCGGCCCATGCGGCGTTCTATGGGCAATGGGCGTCGGCGGGTATGAACAAGCGCATTCCCATGGCGTCGCACACCATTGGCGATTCGGGGGAACAATTGCGCATGCCCCCCGATGTCAGCGAGGGCATCGTTACGGTCAAGAACTACTTCGACGAGCTTGACACTCCCGCGAGCAAGGCGTTTATCGAGCGCTTCAAAAAGCGGTTCGCCGACTATACCTATGTTGGTTCTTTGGGTGTGGCCGACTACCAGGGCATGCTGCTGTGGGCCGAAGCGGTTCGCAAGGCGGGTTCGGTGGATCGCAGGAAGGTCATCGAGGCGTTCGAGTCGGGCATCGCTATCGATGGCCCCAGCGGCAGGCTGGCCTCGCATCCGGCTACGCATTACTGCACCATGGACATGTACTTGGCGGAAATCCAGAACAGCCGATTCAAGGTGCAGGAATCCTGGAAGCAGGTTCCCCCAGTAAGCGCCGGTGACAACAGCTGCGACGTGTTGAAGATGTCGCTTTGACGTCCGAAAAGGCAAGCACGGCAAGACAGCGTTTTATACAAGAAGCAAGGAGTATCCATGGATCTAGCCATGTTGGCCGGCATACAAATCCTGTATGCCGTCGCCAGTCTGTTCCTGATCAGCGTTGGTTTGGCCATCATCTTCGGGATGATGGGCGTCATCAATTTCGCCCATGGCGAGTTTCTGATGCTGGGCGGATTCGCCTTTATCTTGTCCGTGCGGGCCGGGGTGAATTTCTGGCTGGCCATGTTCGTGGTGGCGCCGCTGGTGGTGGCGGTTATCGGCGTCGTCATCGAGCGTCTCATCATCCGTCACCTGTACGGCCGCATCGTTGAAACCATATTGGCTACCTGGGGGCTCAGCCTGCTGCTCATTGGTCTGGCTTCATCGCTTTTCGGCTATTACCAAATGGGCGTCAGTCCGCCGTTGGGCAGCGTGCATATCGGCGCCTATCAGGAGGGCGGGTACACCTTCTTTGTGATCGGGGTGGCCCTGGTGGTCGCGGTCGGCCTGTATTTTTTGCTGCGCCACACGCCATTCGGCCTCATCGCGCGCGGCACCATGCAAAGCGCCGACATGGCCAGCGCGCTGGGCGTCAACGTCAAGCGTGTCTATTCCGTGACTTTCGGCATCGGCGCGGCGCTGTCAGGCTTGGCCGGCGCCATTTTCGCGCCGCTGACGGGGGTTCTGCCGATCAGCGGGCTTACCTATATCGCCAAGGCGTTCATTACCGTCATTCTGGGCGGGGCCCTGCCATTGACCGGCTCGGCGCTGTCGTCGGCGCTGTTGGGAACCGTCAGCCAGGTCACGACATTTGTCAGCACATCCGTGCTGGGCGAGGTCATGCTCCTGGTTACGGCTATCGTGCTGCTGCGCGTATTGCCTTCGGGCATTACGGGCAGATTCTTCAAGCGAGGCATCTGATGTACGAAGTAAAAAGCCCGGGGTTCTGGTGGGCGGCCATTGTGGCGCTGGTTCTGGTTTTCGGCATTCCGTTGTTTGCCGAAACCTATACGCTGTATACCCTTACCGTGTTTGCCATTATGGCCGTGCTGGCGCTTAGTTTGGGGCTGGTCTGGGGGGTGGGAGGCATATTGGCCCTGGGGCAGTCGGCCTTTTTCGGCATCGGCGCCTATGTCTATGCGCTGATTGCCGTCAATATGGGCGACAGCACCTGGGCCTTGGCTGCGTCGGTGCTGGTGCCGGTTTGCGTGGCGGCGCTGCTTGGCTATTTCACTTTTTTCGGGCGCATCAGCGATGTGTATTTCGCCGTCATTTCGCTGACCGTGCCATTGATCCTGCTCAGCCTGATCAACAGCGCCTCGGGGCCGGCCTATCAGTTCGGCAAGGCTCATTTGGGCGGGTATAACGGCATACCCGGCGTACCGCCCTTGAACAATCCCTTCAACCTGAGCGACGTCCTCGGTTTTGACGGCATGTACTACGCTTCGGCGCTTACTCTTGTCGTCATCTACCTGGCTTTACGCATATTGGTGCGAAGCCGGTTTGGCCGGGTGGTTGCGGCCGTGCGCGAAAACGAATTGCGCGCCGAACTGCTGGGCTACGACGTGCGCTACTACAAGCTGGGTGTGTTCTGCATCGGTGCGGCGATCGCCGGGCTGGCGGGAGCCCTTTATGCCGCATGGGGCGCGTCCATCGGGCCGACCGCCTTTTCTCTTTCATTTTCGGCGCAGATCGTGATCTGGGTATTGCTAGGGGGCATGGGAACCCTGTTGGGGCCCATATTGGGGTGCTTTGTCGTCCAGGCCTTGTCCACTTGGCTGGGCAGCGCCAGCGGAGTCAGCCCCGAAATCGCCCTGGGCCTGCTTTTCATTGCGGCCGTCCTGCTGGTTCCCAGCGGCATCGTGCCATCCATCCAACAGTATCTTCGGCGATACCGATCCTCCGGCCTGTTCAGCAAGGAGGCGCCATGATTCTCCAGACGCATGATCTGTGGCGCACATTTGGCGGGGTAGCCGCTGTTGCTGGCATCAACTTCAATCTCAAGAAGGGCGAGTTGCGGTGTCTTATCGGGGCCAACGGCGCGGGCAAGAGCACCTTCTTCAAAATGCTGACCGGTCAGATCAAGCCCACCTCGGGCCGTATCACGCTGTTCGGCAAGGACGTGACCAATCTGCCTTCGCATGCGATCGCCCGCATGGGAGTCGGCGTCAAGACGCAGGTTCCCAACCTGTTCAACGGCCTGAGCGTGCAGGAAAACCTGTTCATGTCGGCGCAGCGCGTCATGGGGCGCAAGCCCGCACTCGAGGCGGTCGATGCCATGCTGGAAAAAATCCACATGACGGCGCATGCGCAAACACTTGCCGGCAAGCTTGCGCATGGCCATCGCCAGTGGGTCGAGCTGGGCATGATCCTGATCAGCGAACCTCAACTGGTGTTGCTGGACGAACCCGCGGCGGGAATGACGGCGGGCGAGGTCGAGCGCACCATTGCCTTGCTCAACGAACTGCGGGGCCAGCGCACATTCATCATTGTCGAGCACGACATGCACTTCATCCGCCGTATTGCTGAAAAGGTGACGGTATTCCATCGCGGGCGGGTTCTGGTGGAGGACACGATGGAAGCGGTCGTACGCAACACCGAAGTACGCGACGCCTATCTGGGACAGCACGGCAAGGAGGCGCGATGAGCGGCGAAATCCTGATGCGCGTATCGGGGCTATGCGCCGGGTACGGTTCCATCCCCATCTTGCGGCAAATCTCTTTTCAAATACGGGCGGGGGAAATCGTCGGCGTATTGGGCCATAATGGCATGGGCAAGACTACGCTCATGAAGGCGCTGGTCGGCCTCCTGCCCATGACCGAAGGCCAGCTCATGCTCGGTGCGCGGGACGTGGCGCATATGGCTCCCCATGTGCGGGCGCATCAGGGGCTGGGTTATGTGCCGCAGGGGCGCGATATTTTCGGGTCGTTGACGGTGCGCGAAAACCTTGCCATCGGGGCGGCGGCGGCCGGTCTCAACCGCGAGCGCGCCATCGAGCGTTCGGTCAGCGATTTTCCGGTGCTGGAGCGTCTGCTCAATCGTAAAGGCGGCGCGCTCAGTGGCGGCGAGCAGCAGATCCTTGCCTTGGCGCGCGCGCTTTGCGGTGAACCCAAGGTGCTGCTGCTGGACGAGCCCACCGAGGGCATACAGCCCTCCATCGTCGAAGAGATCGAAGACCACCTTTTGCGTCAGGCACAAGAAAAATCCCTGGCTGTGGTGGTGGTGGAGCAGGACGTTGGATTTATCGGTGCCATTGCAAGCCGGGTGTTGTGGCTGCAAAAAGGCGAAATCGTCAAAGAACTGCTGCCCGATCAATTGCTCGATCCCGACACGGTGGACGAATTCATAGGCCTTGAAGGCACGCAAGCTTGAACAGGGCAGAGCGCCCATTACATAAACCGGAGAAAAAAACCATGGCGGAAAATTTGTGGGGATTGACCGCGCAGCAAATGCGCAAACTCGTGCAGAACGGAGAAGTCAGCCGCGTCGAGTTGGTGCAGGCGCATCTGGATCGCCTTGAAAAAGTCAATTCCAGCATCAATGCCGTTGTCGAGCCGCGTGCCGAACAAGTGCTGGCCGAAGCCAAGGCCGCCGACCAGAATCACGCAAACCGTTCGGGGCTTGCGCTGGACGGCATTCCCCTTAGCATCAAGGATCACTTCGACGTCCAGGGCATGAAACATACCGAGGGGCTGCCCGCGCTGGCCGATGTCCGCTCGCCTGCCGACGAGGTGGTGATCCAGCGCCTCAAGGCAGCCGGCGCAATGATCATCGGCAAGACCAACCAGCCCGACCTTCAAATCCGCTGGAACACGATCAGCCATTTGTATGGCGCCACGCGCAATCCGCGCAATCTCGAAAACACCGCCGGCGGTTCGTCCGGAGGCGATGCGGCCGCCGTCGCGGCGGGCCTGGCGCCGATTGGCCTGGGCCTGGATTACGGCGGATCCATCCGGGTACCGGCGACGTTTTGCGAAATCTACGGCTTGCGCCCTTCGGCCGGGCGCACGCCCGCTGTGCCGTCGATGCCGCCGTTCGACAGCCCGCCGACCGTCGACATGATGGCTTCCATCGGGCCTCTGGCGCGTTGCGTGGAAGACCTGTGGTCCGCCTACCAGGTGATTGCCGGCGCGCATCCGGGCGATCCCGCCACCTTGCCGATCCCGGTTTCCCGCTCCGCGCCC
Source organism: Eoetvoesiella caeni (assembly GCA_040391725.1). Classification (GTDB taxonomy): domain Bacteria; phylum Pseudomonadota; class Gammaproteobacteria; order Burkholderiales; family Burkholderiaceae_B; genus Eoetvoesia; species Eoetvoesia caeni_A. Next base: position 5,631 of record JBEBXF010000223.1, read on the forward strand.
GGAGCTGGCCGCCCGCGTGTGGCGAGGATGGTCGACCAGACGGGAGCCAAGGTATCGCCGGAAATCGTCGCACGCCTGGATGCGGTGGCCCGCATTTTGCAGGATGCCGGGTACGACGTGGTGGACGCCGCCATTCCCAACGCGCGGCGCGCTCCCGAGGTTTGGGCGGAACTCATCGGCACCGAGCTGATGGAGGCGGGCATGCCCGTGTTCGGGGACAAGCTGGGTGAAAGCAACCGGCAGCATATAGAAGCGCTGTTCGGCATCTATAGTCTGGGCAAGGACAGCCGACGCCTCATCCAGGCTTTCGAAGAGCGCCGCAAAATCGTTCGCGAAGCGGCTTTGTGGATGGAG
>JBEBXF010000224.1:0-5921 GCA_040391725.1 Eoetvoesiella caeni
AGAAGCTGAAGTTGTTCATGCGGGCGAAGGCCATGTCGGAGGCGCCGATCTGCAGCGGAACCATCCAGTTGGCAAAGCCCACGAAGGCCGGCATGATGGCCCCGAAGATCATGATGAGGCCGTGCATGGTGGTGAACTGGTTGAACAGTTCAGGCTGGAAGAACTGCAGGCCGGGCTCGAAGAGTTCGGTGCGCAGCAGCAAGGCCAGCGTGCCGCCTTCGAACAGCATGAAGAGCGAGAAGATGAGATACATCGTCCCGATATCTTTGTGATTGGTGGCGAATAGCCAGCGCCGCCAACCATGCGGCATGGCGTGGGCGTGGTCATCGTGTCCTTGGCTGGCAGGGACGTGATCGGCAGTAATACTGCTCATGATGGACTCCTTCCTACTTGACCGGGGCGGCGCCTGCAGCGCCCCTCCGACAAAAACTTGTGAATTTTTCTACGCGTGCATGGGCCGGGTTAGCGCAAAGCCGTGACGTTGGATGGCTGGACGACAGGATCGGGGCCTTTGCCGGCATTGCTCCAGGCATTGCGGGTATAGGTGATGACCGAGGCGATCTCGACGTCGTTCAACTGGTCGCGCCAGGCGGCCATGGCAGTGCCGGGATGGCCGTTCAACACGGTAAGGATTTGGCCTTTCATGGGAGCAAGCACGTACTTCGCGTCGCCATCGAGGGCGGGGAAGGTGCCGGGCAGCCCTTTGCCGTTGGCCTGGTGGCAAGCCACGCAGTTGCTGGCGAATACTTTTTCGCCGCGGGCCATCAGGTCTTCCTTGGTCCAGGTTTTCGTGGGGTCGTCGGCGGCGCTGGCAAGCGCTTTTTTCTGTTCGCCGGCCCATTTTTCGAAGTCGGCCTGAGAGACGACCTTGACGACGATGGGCATGAAGGCGTGATCCTTGCCGCAGAGCTCGGCGCACTGGCCGCGGTAGGTGCCGGTTTTTTCGGCGCGGAACCAGGTGTCGCGCAGGAAGCCGGGAATGGCGTCTTGCTTGACGCCGAATTCAGGCACGAACCAGGCGTGGATGACGTCGGCGGCGGTCAGCACGATGCGGATTTTCTTGTTGACGGGGACGACCAGTTCCTTGTTGACTTCCATCAGGTAGAACTGATCGCGAGGCGCCTTGCCCATGATCTGTTCACGCGGGGTGGCCAGCGTGGAAAGGAAGTGGACGCCGCTGGCCGGGCCGTCGATGTATTCGTAGCCCCACTGCCATTGATAGCCCGTGACCTTGATGGTCAGGTCGGAGCTGGAGGTGTCTTTCATGGCCACGACGGTGCGGGTGGCCGGCAGGGCCATGGCAATGACGATGATGAAGGGGATGATGGTCCAGGCGACTTCGATGCCCATGTGCTCGTGGAACTTGGACGGAACCGGGTGCCGCGACTTGCGGTGCATGACGATGGAATACAGCATTACCCCGAACACACCAACGAAAATGATGGTACAGATAATGAGCATCATCCAGTGCAGCCACATGATGTCATGCGCAATCGGCGTAACCCCCTCGTGGAGATTGAGCTGATTGACCCTGGGGCCTCCAGGCATATCTTTTAACTGTGCACCGGCGGCGCTTGCAAAAAGCAATGAGCCAGTCCCCAGCACCCCTCTCAACTTCTTCATGCTGACCTCGAAATACGGTGTGCTTTCACCAAATGTTGACTTGAATCAAGCATCGCTCAAGAAGCCTTTGGGGAATGCACATATGATTGGATGGCAGGCTGTAAACTAATGAACGCCTCAAACTGCCTGCTCGATTTAATGACTACGAGACGGCAGAATTATAGCGAACATGCCGCTATAGTGGGTTAATAACTATTCTGCCGGCTAAAGTGTTTTAGTATACGTCAGGCGGGTGCGCATGCTTTTCATCTACAATTGCGCCATGAAGCCAGCCCTAGCTCCATCGTTGATGCTCGCCATTGACAAGCGTTATCAACAACTTATAAAGCGTACTCAGAACCTCCCGCCTTTGGGGTCTCGGCCCCTTACCGTTGCGGGGCGCGTGTCGGGCTGGATCACGGCCAAGGCCACGCGCGCCTTGAGCGGCCAGCCGGGTATCGTCATCGAGCCCGAGGCCGTGCATGTCAGTGCCGATCCGGCCTTGCGTCTTTCGCTGAACAAGGTTTTGGAAAACGCGGCGCACGTCCTGCGCGATGTGGGTTGTCTGCGCGGCTGGCGCGGCGAACTGCTGGATGTCATCGGCGAAGGGCGTCGACTGGGCGTTGTCGAACGGGCCGCGCTGCGTCCCCTGGGCCTGTTGACGACGGCGGTGCATTTCAATGCCTGGACCCCCGAGGGGCGGTTATGGATAGCGCGGCGCGCGCAAAGCAAGTCCACCGACCCCGGGATGTGGGACACCTTGGTCGGCGGCCTGTCGGCCGCCGGCGAAAGCCACGACGATTCCTTGTTGCGCGAGAGCAACGAAGAAGCGGGCCGGCAGCCCGCCGACATGGCCCGACGCACGCCGCTGCGCACGATTCTGCGCATGCACAGGCGCTTGCCCGAAGGCTATCAGGTCGAGAACGTGCTGGTCAGCGAGTGCGTGCTGGACAGCACCGTCGTACCCCGCAACCAGGACGGCGAAGTCAGCGAGATTTGCGCCATGCCCATCGAACAGGTGTGGGAGCTGGCCAGCGACGGGCAGTTCACCCTCGAGGCCGAACTGGTGGTGCTGGATTGCCTGCGTCATAGCCACGCTGCGGCATGAGCGGGGGCGCGGCGGCGAGCCGGGCTGTCGCTTATGGGCCGGTCTGCGACCGATGCCATTCGGCCAGCGCCTCCAGGGCGGCGGGCGAAAGTTCGTGCTGCTCGATGGCGGGCCGGGCATTGAAGATCATCAGCGCATAAGGTTCGGCCAGCGCGCTTGCCGGAGCGCACAGGCAAAGCGCCTCGCCTTGCGAAGGCAGGCGTGCGCGCCAATAATTGATGGCGGCTTCCAGGTCGGCCAGCGTGTACGAGTTTTGCATGATGAATTAGACGATGGGGCGTGGTTCAGTTTAAGCTTACACCATCGGCTGTGTGCACTTGTTTAACCCGAACCCCCAGGAGCCAGCATGACTACGCAAAATACCAATCCCTTCGTCTTGCCCGGTTTTGGTCAGGCGGGCGAACTGGGGCAGAACCCGCTGCTCGCCAGCATGGAAATGATGCGCCAGGCCTGGCAGGGCCTGTCCGGCTCCGGCGCCCTGACAGGCGCCGGCATTGCCGCTGCTCCCATGAGCCTCGAAGACCTGGATCGCCGGATTTCCGAAATGCGCGCCGTCGAGAACTGGCTGCACATGAGCCTTTCCATGCTCACCAGCACCATCCAGGGCCTTGAAGTGCAGCGCGCCACCATTGCCACCCTCAAGTCTTTCGCGGTCGCGCCCCATGCCGAGGACGCAGCCGAAGGCCCCTCGCCGCTGGAAGTCGTGCTGGGCCTCAAGCCGTCCGGCCAGGCCAAGATCAAGTCCGTGCACGAAAACGCCAGTCCCGCCTCCGATGCGGCTGCGGCGTCCGGAGCGGAGCAGGCGCAAGGCTGGTGGAATTTGCTGCAGAATCAGTTCAATACGCTGGCCGCCGCAACCTTGCAAAGCGCCGAAGCGGTGCAGGCTGCCACCGCGCCGTTGGCCGAGCAGGCCGCCGCCGTGGCCAAGAGCGCCGGCAATATGGGGCAGGCTGCCGTAAAATCGCCCGCTGCGAAACCGGCCAAGCCGGCATCGGCGGCCCGCAAGGCGGCGCCGCGCAAGCGCGCCGCCGCCAAACCCCGTTCCTCGTAAGGCCGTGTTGCCGGATGGGCCGCGCGACGTGTGTTTTACGCATGCCTACATGTATATATATTAGGCGGCGCTTAGTAGTACATTGCGCGCAGCGGCGCCGCCGCCGTGGTTTCCCTCTCTTTTTATCTGACGAATCGAATGCTGAACATAGTGATTTTGGCCGCCGGCCTGGGCAAGCGCATGCAATCCGATCTGCCCAAGGTGCTGCACCCCATCGCGGGCAAGCCCATGCTGGCCCACGTCCTGGATAACGCCCGGCCGCTGGATCCCGACCGCGTGGTGGTGGTCGTGGGGCATGGCGCCGAGCGCGTGCAGGCGGCTTTCGCCCATTATGACGGTGTGCAGTTCGTCTTGCAGAGCCCGCAGCAGGGCACGGGCCATGCGGTGCAGCAGGCCGTGCCGCAATTGCTCGAAGACGGGCGCGACGATGCCACGCTGGTGCTGTATGGCGACGTGCCCATGGTGCAGCCTCAAACGCTTACCCGGCTGCTGCAGGCGCGCGCCGGCGGCATGGCGGTGCTTACCGAAACCCTGGCCGATCCCAGCGGCTACGGACGCATCGTGCGCAACGCGCAGGGGCAGGTCGTGCGCATCGTCGAGCACAAGGACGCCAGCGATGCCGAGCGTGCCATCGCCGAGGTCAATACCGGCATTCTGGTTGCGCCCACTGCGCGGCTCAAGGATTGGCTGTCGCGCATCAACAACCAGAATGCCCAGGGCGAATATTATCTGACCGATGTGGTGGGCCTGGCGGTGCAGGACGGCGTACCCGTCAATGCCGCGCAGGCCGACGCGGGTTGGGAAACCCTGGGCGTCAACAGCCGGGTGCAGCAGGCCCAGCTCGAACGCATCTGGCAGGGCGAGCTGGCGCGCCGGCAGCTTGAACTGGGCGTGACGCTGGCCGATCCGGCCCGCTTCGATTTGCGCGGCACGCTGGAGTGCGGTCGCGATGTGTTCATCGACGCCGGCTGTGTGTTCGAAGGCCGGGTGGTTCTGGCCGACGGTGTGCGCATCGGCCCGCATTGCGTCCTGCGCGACGCCCGCATCGGCGCGGGCACGCACATCGAGGCCTTCAGCCATATCCAGGATGCCGTGGTGGGCGAGGACGCCCGCATCGGGCCTTACGCGCGTTTGCGTCCGGGGGCCGACATCGGCGACCACGCCCACGTGGGCAATTTCGTCGAAATCAAGAAGAGCCGCCTGGGCGAAGGCTCCAAGGCCAATCACCTGGCCTACATCGGCGATGCGCATGTCGGCGCGCGCGTCAATATCGGCGCCGGCACCATTACCTGCAACTACGACGGCGTCAACAAGTTTCAAACAACCATTGAAGACGACGCGTTCATCGGTTCCGACAGCCAATTGGTCGCGCCGGTTACCGTCGGCCGGGGCGCGACCCTGGGCGCGGGCACCACGCTTACCAAGGACGCGCCGGCGGGGCAACTGACCATCTCGCGCACCGCCCAGAAAACCATAGCCGGATGGCAGCGTCCCGTTAAGAAAAAATAACGTGCAAACACCATCGCCTAGCTCCAGCGCTACGCAGTCTCTACCCGACGGGCTGGAGGCTCCCAGGCGGCACTGGGCGGTCACCACCTTGATGCTGGTGCTGACGGTAGTCTGCCTGGACGCCACCATGGTCAATGTGGCCTTGCCGGCCATGGCCGCCGACCTGCATGTTTCGCCCAGCCGGATCATGTGGGTCATGATCGCCTACAGCCTGGCGGTGGTCGTCTCGCTATTGCCGTTTGCCTCCATCGCCGAGCGCATCGGGTTTCGCCGCGTGTTCACGGTTGGCCTGAGCATATTCACGGTGGCGGCGCTGGCCTGCGCCTTCGCGACTTCGTTTCCGGTATTGCTGACGGCGCGGGTCGTGCAGGGCTTTGGCTCATCCATGCTGATGGCCCTTTTCGGCGGTCTGGTGCGCAATATCTATCCCATGAACAAAATGGGCTTCGGCATCAGCCTCAATGCGCTGATGGTGGGGCTCATGGCGGTGCTGGGGCCGACGGTGGGCGCTTTCATCCTGCAGATCGCCTCGTGGCCCTGGCTGTTTGTGTTCTACATGCCCATGTGCATTGCGTCGTATTTCGGCATCCGCTTCCTGCCCGACCTGCCGCGCTCCAGGCATCGCTTCGATTGGTGGGCTTGCCTGCTTAG
>JBEBXF010000225.1:0-5918 GCA_040391725.1 Eoetvoesiella caeni
AATTGTATGGACTGCCTCAAGGCTTCGCATTCGAGAAGAATGCGGGTTTTCGTGATGTCGTGGAAGTCGGCCATGGAAATGGGCTTCACATGGAACCCGCGCTGGCCCTGTGCGACGACCAGGGCGTCGGACACCAGCAGGGCCAGGGCTTCGCGCAGCGTGCCGGCTCCGACACCGTACGAATCTTTCAGGTGCTCGACGCGCAGCTTGGCGCCCGGCGCCAGTCGGCCTTCGATGATGTCGCGCCGCAAGTGGTGGTACGCAACGCTTACCAGCGTTTTGGAGGATTCGGAGGCGGAAGCCTCGGCTTCCGGGGACGGCGGCGCGGGCATGGATGATGCAAGGGCTTGATCAAGCATGGTGGTTTCGACGTTTGAGAGCGCAGGTCGTGAAGGATGATGGAAGTGTATATCAGATTTCGGTAAACATGGAAAAATTCGCTGTTTTTAAAAAATCTCGATAAAACTTGTTGACTTCGATATTTTATGAATTTATTCTGTCGGCATTGGCAGTGAGCAAGAAGAACAAGATAACTTTGATATCTATGCCCGGCGCGGCGCGGGGCATCAGGAGACAAGAAGTGATTCATTTGCATGACATTCGTTATGTTAGGCTCGGCACCCCGGATCTCGCCGGTTCGGTGCGCTACGCCACCGAGGTCCTGGGCCTGGAAGTAGCCCGCACCGAGGGCAAGTCCGTCTATATGCGCTCCGACAGCCGGGATCACACCTTGTGCTACTTCGAGGGCGATCCCCGCGATCACACCGCCGCCTTCGAAGTCGACACGCAGGAAGAACTCGACCATGCCCTGGCCACCCTGTCCGAGAGCGGCTACGAGGCGCGCCGCGGCACGGTGGACGAAGCCGAGCAGCGCTACGTGGGCGATTTCATCAACCTGAAAGACCCGTCGGGCAACAGCATCGACCTGGTCTATGCCCCGCATCACAGCGGCCGGCGCTATTTTCCCTCGCGCGACGCCGGCATCACCGGATTCAGCCATATCGGCTTGCGCACCCTGGATGCGCAGCGCGACGAGCTGTTCTGGACCAATCTGCTGGGCGCCAAGGTCAGCGACCGCATCGGCGAGGCGCCGCTGCTGCGCATCGACGAAGTCCACCACAAGATTGCGCTGTTCCCGTCCACCTATCCCGGCGTGCAGCACATAAACCATCAGGTGGAAAGCATCGACGACGTCATGCGCGCCTACTACATTCTCAAAGAGCGCAACATCCCCATCCGCTTCGGACCGGGCCGGCACCCCACCTCGGGCGCCATGTTCCTGTATTTCGAAGGCCCCGACGGCATGGTGTACGAATACTCCACCGGGGTGCGTCTTATTACCGAAGAAGACGAGCTCACCTACCGGCCCCGCAATTTCCCGTTCGTGCCCGAGTCGTTCTGCATGTGGGGCGCGCGGCCCGATATCCCGGAGTTCAAGGCGTGACGCAAGCGGCATTCATGGACGCCGGCGACGAGCGCCAGCGCATCGTGCGCATCGCGGCGCGGTCGCTGGCCCGGGCGAATCTGGTGCATGCCTATGGGCATTGCAGCCTTCGCCTGGATGAGCATTCTTTTCTGGTGTGCGCGGCCAAGCCCATGGGGCTGATCGATTCCGGCGACCTGGGCACGGTGGTGCCGGTGGATGGCGAGCTGCCCCCGGGGGTGCTGGGCGAGGTGCGCATACACCAGCAAATCTACAAGAACCGTCCCGAAGTCGGAGGCGTCGTGCGCAGCATGCCGCGCGACGTCATGACCTTGTCGGCGGCTGGCATTACCCCTGCGCCGCGTCATGGCATGGGGTCGTATTTTTCGCCGAGTGTGCCGCTTTGGGACGATGTGCAACTGGTGCGCAGCGACGAGCAGGCAAAAGGGGTGGCCGCAACCATGGCGGGCGCGGCGGCCATTGTCATGCGCGGCAACGGCGCGGTGGTCGCGGCCGAAGACCTGCAGACCGCGGTGGGGCTTACCTGGTATCTGGAAGACGCCGCGCGCATCGAGCTGCAGTTGCGCAGCGCCGGGCTGGCTTCCGAAGCGGGTGTCCTGACGCCCGAGCAGGCTTCGCGGCGCGCCACGCGCAGCGGCAGGATTTTCGAACGTATGTGGGAATACCTTGGGGCCGACGATCCGGAATGGTTCGAGGCCTAGTCCATCAACAAATCAATGAATCAACAAGCGGAACGACATCCATGAACGAATTCAAGAATTTCATCAATGGCCAGTGGGTCACCACCGGCAAGACCTTTGAAAACCGCAATCCGGTCGACAACAGCCTTATCGGCCTGGTGCATGAGGCCGGCCGCGACGAAGTCGATGCGGCGGTCAAGGCGGCGAAGGCCGCGCTGACAGGGCCCTGGGCATCGCTCAAGCTCGAGCAGCGCGTGGATCTTCTGCACGGTATCGTCGACGGTATCAACCAGCGGTTCGACGACTTCCTGGAGGCGGAAATCGCCGATACCGGCAAGCCCCACGTGCTGGCCAGCCATGTGGACATTCCGCGCGGCGCGGCGAACTTCAAGATTTTCGCCGACCTCATCCGCAACGTGCCCAACGAAAGCTTCGGCATGGACACCCCCGACAACGGCCGCGCCCTGAATTACGCCATTCGCGCGCCGCGCGGCGTGATCGGCGTGGTGTGTCCATGGAACCTGCCATTGCTGCTGATGACCTGGAAGGTCGGGCCGGCCCTAGCCTGCGGCAACACTGTGGTGGTCAAGCCTTCCGAGGACACCCCGGCCACGGCCACGCTGCTGGGCGAAGTCATGAACAAAATCGGCATGCCGGCGGGCGTCTACAACGTGGTGCATGGCTTCGGTCCCGATTCGGCCGGCCAGTACCTGACCGAGCATCCCCTGGTGGACGGCATTACCTTCACCGGCGAAACCGGCACGGGCGAAGCCATCATGAAGGCGGCGGCCAAAGGCGTCAGGCCGGTGTCGTTCGAGCTGGGCGGCAAGAACCCCGGCATCGTGTTCGCCGATGCGGACTTCGACAAGGCGGTCGCCGGCATCGCGCGCTCGACTTTCGAGAATACCGGGCAGGTTTGCCTGGGCACCGAGCGGGTCTACGTGCAGCGCCCCATTTTCGAACGCTTCGTCGCGGCGCTCAAGCAGCGTGCCGAGTCCTTCAAGCTGGGCCGCCCCATGGATGCGGGCGTCAATTTCGGTCCGCTCATTTCGTTGCAGCACCGTGAAAAAGTGCTCAGCTACTACAACAAGGCCAAGGCCGAGGGTGCAACCATTGTCACCGGCGGCGGCGTGCCCGCCATGCCCGAACCCTTGAACGCGGGTGCCTGGGTGCAGCCCACCATCTGGACCGGCCTGCCCGAAAGTTCTCCCGTCATCCGCCAGGAAATCTTCGGACCTTGCTGTCACATCGCGCCGTTCGACACCGAAGAAGAAGTCATCAAGCTGGCCAACGACACGCCCTACGGTCTCGCCGCCACGGTCTGGACCCAGGATCTCAGCGTTGCGCACCGCATGGGCGCGGCGCTGGAGGTCGGCCTGTGCTGGATCAACTCTTGGTTCCTGCGCGACTTGCGCACGTCGTTCGGCGGCGCCAAGCAGTCGGGCATCGGCCGCGAAGGGGGCGTGCATTCGCTGGAGTTCTACACCGAGCTGCGCAATGTCTGCGTAAAACTGTAAGTGGCCGCCATGAAACCAGAAGAAATCCAGAAATACGGCGATGCGCTGTATGAGGCGCTCAAAACCCGTTGCGCCATCGATCCGCTTACGCAAACCCATCCGGGCATCACGATCGAAGATGCCTACCACGTGCAGTTGCGCATGATCGACAGGCGTCTGGCCGAAAGCGGCGAACGTATCGTCGGCAAGAAAATCGGCGTGACCAGCCAGGTCGTCATGGACATGCTTAACGTCGACCAGCCCGACTTCGGCCATCTGACTTCTGGCATGGTGTATGGCGATGGCGCCGCCATTCCCGCCGATACCCTGATCGCGCCCAAGGCCGAGGGCGAAATCGCCTTCGTGCTCAAGCACGACCTGACCGGCCCCGGCGTCACCAACGCCGACGTGCTGCGCGCCACGGAATATGTCCTGCCCTGCTTCGAGATCGTGGATTCGCGCATCCGCGACTGGAAAATCAAGATCCAGGACACCGTGGCCGACAACGCGTCGTCGGGCGCGTTCGTGCTGGGCGATGCCGTCGCCGATCCGCGCAAGATCGATCTGTCGGTAGTGGGTATGACGCTCGAAAAACACGGCGAGGTCGTGGCGACCGGCGCGGGGGCCGCGGCCCTGGGGCATCCCGTCAATGCGGTGGCATGGCTGGCGAATACGCTGGGCGGGCTGGGCATGGGACTCAAGGCGGGCGAAGTGATTCTTTCCGGATCGCTGGCGGCCATGGTGTCCGTGCAGGCGGGCGACAGCTTGCGCATGACCCTGGGCGGCGTGGGTTCCGCGGGCGTTCGCTTCATTTAATACAGGAAAGGCAATGGCACTCGACAAGGCAACGGTACAAAAACTGGCGGAACATCTGGATAAGGCAGAGACGCAATGCAAAGAGATCGTAAAGATCACCGACGACCACCCCGACCTGGACTGGGATGACGCCTATGCCATCCAGGACGCATTGCGGGCCATCAAGGTGGCGCGCGGTACGCGCATTGCCGGCTTGAAGATGGGACTTACCTCGCACGCCAAAATGAAGCAGATGGGCGTGGTGGATCCGGTGCGCGGCTTTCTCACCGATTACGGCCAGGTGGCCGATGGCGGCGAATGCGATACCGCCGGGCTGATCCACCCCAAGGTGGAGGCGGAAATCGCCTTCGTGACCAAGCGGGCGCTGTCGGGGCCGGGCTGCCATATCGGCGCGGTGCTGGCGGCCACCGATTTTGTCGTGCCGGCCCTGGAGGTCATCGATTCACGCTACCTGAACTTCAAGTTCGACCTTAAAAGCGTCATCGCCGACAACACGTCGGCGGCGCGCTACGTGGTGGGCGGCAACGCCGGGGATGCCGTGGGCATGGACCTGAAGAACCTGGGCGTGGTCATGGAGAAGAACGGCGAAGTCGTGGCGACGGCGTCGGGCGCGGCAGTATTGGGGCACCCCGCTCAAAGCGTGGCGATGCTGGCCAATATGCTGGGTGCGCGCGGCGAGGAAATCCCCGCGGGCACGTTGATTCTGACCGGCGGTGTTACAGAAGCCGTGGCGGTCGCCAAGGGCGATGTCATCAACGTACGTTATCAGCATCTGGGGTCGGTGTCCGTGCGCTTCGTCTGATCGAAGCATGGGGCGGGCCCCGGCATGTGTGGGAAATGTGAAAGGAAAAATCATGGCGAAGAATGGAAAGGTAAAGGTGGCCATCATCGGATCCGGCAATATCGGCACCGACTTGATGATCAAGGTGCTGCGCAATGCGCAAAACCTGGAAATGGGCGCGATGGTGGGCATCGACCCGGCGTCGGACGGCCTGGCGCGCGCGCAGCGCATGGGGGTCGCGGCCACGTCGGACGGCATCGATGGCCTGGTTGCGATGCCGGAGTTCGCGGATATCCGCATCGTGTTCGATGCCACGTCGGCGGGCGCCCATGCGCGTCACAACGAGGTTCTGCAAAAGCATGGCGTGCAGGTCATCGACCTGACGCCGGCCGCGATCGGGCCGTATGTCATTCCCTCGATCAATCTCGATGAAAAGCTGGACGCGCCGAACATCAATATGGTGACTTGCGGCGGGCAGGCCACCATTCCCATGGTCAAGGCGGTGTCGCGCGTCGCCAAGGTGCATTACGCCGAAATCGTGGCGTCCATTTCCAGCCGTTCGGCGGGTCCGGGCACGCGCGCCAACATCGACGAGTTCACCGAAACCACGTCCAAGGCCATCCAGGTTCTGGGCGGGGCTACGCGGGGCAAGGCGATCATCGTGCTGAATCCGGCCGAGCCGCCGCTGATCATGCGCGACA
>JBEBXF010000226.1:0-5883 GCA_040391725.1 Eoetvoesiella caeni
AACCCAAGACCAGCCGCATCGATCGCGACGAGTTCGTCAATACCCTGCTGGCCCGGACCAGCCTGGAAGGCAGCGTGTCGTTCAACCTGGTGTGCATCGGCACGGATGCGCGCCCTGGGCAGCGCGCCTTGCGGCAGGTGCTGGCGGACTGGCTGGCCTACCGCACCCAAACTGTTACCCGCCGCACCCAGCACCGCCTGGACAAGGTCACCGACCGCATCCACGTGCTGGAAGGGCGGATGGTGGTGTACCTGAATGTCGACGAAGTCATCCAGACCATCCGCGAGTCGGATGAGCCCCGGGCGGCCCTGATGCAGCGCTTCGACCTTTCCGAGCGCCAGGCCGAGGACATCCTGGAAATGCGCTTGCGCCAGTTGGCGCGCCTGGAAGGCTTCAAGATCGAAAAGGAGCTGGCCGAGCAGAAAGAAGAACAAGCCAAGCTTGCCGAGCTGCTGGCCAACCCCGCTTCGCTCAAGCGCCTCATGATCAAGGAGATCGAAGCCGATGCCAAGCAATACGGCGACGACCGCCGCACCCTGATCGAAACGGCCGAACGCGCCGTGGTGGAAACGCGGGTGGTGGACGAGCCCGTTACCGTCATCATGTCGCAAAAGGGCTGGCTGCGCGCCCGCCAGGGGCATGGGCACGATGCGTCCCAGTTCAATTTCAAGACCGGCGATGCGCTGTACGACGCCATCGAATGCCGCAGCACCGACAACCTGGTGGCGCTGTCCAATACCGGGCGGGCCTATACGGTGGCGGTGTCCGGTCTGCCTTCGGCGCGCGGCGACGGCCAGCCCATTACTTCCATGGTCGATGTCGAGCACGGCACGCGCATTGTGCACATGATGGCGGGCGCCGATTCGCAGCGCTATGTGCTGGGTACGCAGGGCGGCTACGGATTCCTCACCACACTCAAGGACCTCACCACCCGCCAGCGCGCGGGCAAGCAGTTCGTGTCGGTGGAGGACGGCGATGCCTTGCTAAAGCCGCTGGCCCTGAAGGCGGACGATGCGCAACTGGCCATGCTCAGCAAGAAAGAGCGCTTCCTGGTCATCGACCTGGCCGAGTTGAAGGTGCTGTCTGGCGGCGGGCGCGGCACCATATTGATGGGCCTGGATGCGCCCGACATCCTCGTGCAATGGGCGGCCTTCGGCCCGGCGGGCCTGGTCGCCAGCGGGGTGTACCGCAACAAGGAAACGGAAGTCGCCCTTGGGCCGCAGGAACTTGCCGACTACGCGGGTAAAAGGGCGCGCAAGGGCAAAACCTTGTCCGTCAAAGTCAAGCAGCCTGTTTTGCGCTCCGCTTGACCGTACCAACCCCGGCGCGAGCCGCGTGAGCGCCGTCGCGTCCGGGGTGGGCCGCCGGCGGGGGTGTTCCTCGGGCAAAAGACGCTTCCTCGATGGGTGTCGGCGGGGAGCGGGCGGGGGCCTGAGCAGCCCTTGCGCTGCCTGGGCCGCCTGGCGGCGGCCGGCATTGGCCGGCAAAGGCTTAAAATAAAAAGGTTTTTGTTGTGTTGAATCCTGTTTAAAGAATGTCATGAGCTTCAAGGTTACTGTTCAGTCCACGCACCACGAATTCACGGTTCAGCCCGGAGCCTCGGTGCTCGATGCCGCCATGGAGGCCGGCATCGTCCTGCCTTACAGCTGCCGCAGCGGCGCCTGCTCCACCTGCAAGGGCAAGGTCGTGTCGGGGGCGTTCGAGGCGGGCTCCTGCCCCGGGCAAATCCTTTCCCCCGAAGAGCTGGCCGAGGGCTATACCTTGTTCTGCCAGGCCAAGCCGACTTCCGACATGGTGATCGAGGCGCGCGAGATCCGCATGGCCGACGATATCCAGATCCGCAAAATGCCGGTGCGGGTCATGGACCTGGAAAGGCTGGGCGACGATGTCGCGGTCGTGACGCTGCAGATGCCGCCAGCCGAGCCCTTCCGGTACTACGCCGGGCAGTACATCGAGTTCATCCTCAAGGACGGCCGCCGCCGCAGCTATTCCATGGCGAACCCGCCGTCGGCCGACAACAAGGTGCAACTGCATGTGCGGCACATGCCTGGCGGCGCATTCACCGATCATGTGTTCGGCGCCGGCGCCACACAGATGAAGCTGCGCGAGATCCTGCGGGTCGAGGGCCCGTTCGGTTCGTTCTTTTTGCGTGAAGACAGCGACAAACCCATTGTGTTCCTGGCCAGCGGCACCGGGTTCGCGCCCATCAAGGCGATAGTCGAAAACATGATGCGGCAAGACATGGCGCGCAAAGCGGTGCTGTACTGGGGAGGGCGCCGGCCCGGCGACCTGTACCTGGACGCCCAGGCCCGGCAATGGGCCGAACAGTGGCCGGGGTTTTCCTACGTGCCGGTGATCTCCGACGCGCTGCCCGAAGACGGTTGGACGGGCCGCAGCGGCTTCGTGCACTTGGCCGTGCTCGAGGACTTGCCCGATCTTTCCAGCCACCAGGTGTATGCTTGTGGAGCGCCTGTCATGGTGGAAAGCGCGCGCCGCGATTTCGTTCGGCAGGCCGGTTTGCCCGACGAGGAATTTTTCGCCGACGCGTTCACCAGCGCGGCGGATGCGGGCAAGTAGCAGGCTTGAGGCCGGGCGGAAGAAAACCAGGCCGGCAAGGGCCATCGATGTGTAAAGGTTGGGACCATGAAAGTAGCGGTATTGGGTAGCGGGATTATCGGAACGGCAACCGCCTGGTGGCTGAACCAGGCGGGGCACGACGTGGTGGTCATCGATCGGGAGCCCGGGCCGGCCCAGGAAACCAGCCGGGCCAACGGCTGCCAGATATCGGTGTCGTATGCCGAGCCCTGGGCGAACCCCCAGGCGCCGCTGCAGCTGCTCAAGTGGCTGCTGCAAAAAAACGCGCCGCTTTCGTTCCGGCCGCAATTCGATCTGCGGCAATGGGGGTGGGGGCTGGCCTTTCTGCGTGAATGCCTGCCCAGCCGCCTGGCTCCCAACATCAAGGCCATGGTGGCCATGGCCGAGTACAGCCTGCATACCTTGCAGGGCATGCGCGCCGACCTGGGCATCGAGTACAACCATCTGGAGCGCGGCATTCTCAACTTCTACCGGGACGACGAAGCGTTCGACGCCTCGCAGCGGGCGGCCGGCGTCATGCGCAACTTCGGGGTCGACCGCCGCATCGTGGGTCCGGACGAGATCGTCGAGATCGAACCGGCGCTGGCGTCGATCCGGCACAGCATCGTGGGCGGCGACTACACCCCCGAGGACGAAAGCGGCGACGTCTATCTGTTCACGACCGCCCTGGCCGAACGCGCGCGCCGGGCCGGCGTGGAGTTCCGGTTTTCCACCCAGGTCAATCGTTTGTTGGCCGCGGGCGGGCAGGTGCAGGGGGTGGAGCTGGTCAAGCCCGACGGCCTGTTCCAAACCGTTACCGCCGACGCCTATGTGGCGGCCCTGGGGTGCTGGACGCCGCATCTCGTGGCGCCTTTGGGCGTGCCTTGCCGGGTGTATCCCGCCAAGGGCTATTCGGCCACCTTCGATATCGTGGACGAGTCGGCGGCGCCCAGCGTCAGCCTGACCGACAGCGCCCACAAGGTGGTTTACAGCCGCCTGGGCAATCAATTGCGCATGGCCGGCGTGGCGGAGCTGGGCGGCTATTCCCGAGCCCTGAATACAAACCGTTGCGAAAATATGTCAAGTTTGGCGCGCGGTTTGTTCCCAACCGCCCTTGATTTTGATAATGTTCAGTACTGGTCGGGTTTGCGTCCGTCAACCCCTTCCAACGTCCCGATAATCGGCCAAACACGCATCTCCAACCTGTACCTGAACACCGGCCACGGCACCCTGGGCTGGACGATGGGGGTGGGTTCCGGGCGCGCGCTGGCCGATATCATTTCAGGCAATACCCCCGAGCCTGTTTTTCCTTTTATAGGTTGATAGCAATTCATGAAGATACATCGGCTTTTTAGCGTGCCCAATCTAGCGCGCACGCTGTCGCTGGCCAGCGTATTTACGTTTGCGGGCATGCCGCAGGCCTACGCCGCAACCGATATTCAGGTCTGGCATTCCCTGAACGAGCACAACGCCGGCGTTTTCGAAAAACTCGTCAAACAATTCAACCGGGATCAGGACGACGTCAAGGTCACGGTCAAGGCCTTCGACACCAACAACGCCATCGAATCCGCCCTGGCCGAAAGCGCCAAGAACAAAAAAACCCCCAATCTGGTGCAGCTCGACAACAACCGCAATCCGGATGCCATCGCGCAGCGCCACTACATTCAGCCGCTGTACAACCTGCTGGCCAAATACCCCATCAAGGATGCCAAGTGGTTCGTGTCGCCCGACGCCGGATTCATGCGCGACGGCAAAGGCCGCCTGCTGGCCTTGCCGTACATGGTCGAGGTGCCCGTCATGTTCTACAACGTCAGCGCCTTCAAAAAGGCGGGCATCGTTCCGGCGCAGCCGCAACGCTCGTGGCCCGGCCTGCAGGATCAACTGGTCAACCTGGCCAACAAGGCCACGCGCAATTGCCCGCTGGTCACCGACGAGCCGGTTTCCATCAACCTGGAAAACCTGGCCGCGGTCAACAACCAGCGCTACGTAACCGTGGAAACCGTGGCGGTGCATAGCAATAGCAAGGGCAAGAAAGCCAAGGTCAAGTCCACGGTCGAGCCCGCTTTCATCTTCGATTCCGTGTACGTGAAGCATTTGTCGCTGATGATCAGCTGGGTGCGCAGCGAGCTCATGCTCAAGCCCGACCAGGAGGGTGTGGCGGTCAAGCGCTTCGCCAACAACGAATGCGCCGTGCTGATGTCCGATTCCAGCAACCTGGGCGCCTTCCGCGACAAGAACATTCTTGATTTCGGCGTGTCGGGGCTGCCTTACTACCCAGAAGTCACGTCCAAGCCTGGCAACCCCTTTGTCGACGGCGCGGGCCTTTGGACGACCAGCGGTCATTCCACCGCCGAAGACAAAGCCACGGCGCAGTTCCTGGCCTGGCTGTCGCAAACCAAGAATGCCGCCGCCTGGTACCAGAATACCGGCTACCTGCCCCTGACCCAGCAGGCTTTCAACAGCACCGACGCCTCGTACTACAAGAACCTGGGCGACTGGCGCAACCTGGTGGCGGTATACGCCAATCCCCAGGTGCTGACTTCGCGCAGCTTCAATGTCAGCAACTACCCGCAAATACGCGCCATGTTCCACCAGCAGCTCGATCGCGCGCTCAATGGCAAGGAACCCGCCGTGCCGACGCTTAGCGCCGCCTCGGCCGAGGCCGACCACTTGATGCACGAAAAATAAGCCGCCGGCCGCCTGGCCTGACTGGGCTAGGCGGCCTCGATGGCAGGGTAGAACTCGGCGTTCTCCCGTTGCATGCGCTGGTACACCATCTTCAATACGGTATTGGCATCGTGGCGAAAGCCTTCCGCCTCGCGGGCCACCTGCGTAGGCGTGTTCCAGCGCCGCGAAAAGGCGGTGTAGGCTTGCGCAATATCCTTCATTTCGTCCTGATAGGCGCGTCCCATGGCAGCCAGTTCGGCATGCGCGTTCTTTTGCAGCGAAGGGTACAGGACGCGGTCTTCGATGGCCAGGTGAACCTTGATGATGGAGCTCAACGCAACAACCTGGCTGGCGATAAGCTCGGCGTTTTCCGCAATGCCGGCCTTGGCGTAACTACGCAGGTTGGCAATGCCTTCCAGGATTTTCTCGTGCTGGGTCTTGAAGCTTTCGATGTCCATGCTTGTTCCTTGTGTTGCCTGTGTCGTTGCTGATGCCGCGTGAGCGGATCATGGCTCTCTTAAAGATCTATATTAAATATATCTTTATGGAATGGCAAGCACTATAGGGCTCATCGCGCTTCATGAACTCGACAGGCGTTTCAATACTTCTTCTTTTACGCGCTGCGAGTTCAGCGCATCGTTG
>JBEBXF010000227.1:0-5833 GCA_040391725.1 Eoetvoesiella caeni
TGCCCATCCTCGCAAGGCATTGAGCCTTGCTGCGGTGTGCGCCTTGCATTCAGCCGGCTCAAACCCCAACGCGATCTCCTTTAATAGTGGTAACAGGCTCTAAGGCCAAACAAGTGAAAACCATCGACGACGCCGTCGCGGCCAGCGCCTCCCCGCCGTCCAGCCTGCATGACGAGGCAACGCTTCTTCAGCCCAGGCGCAGGCGCTCCCTCATGCGCCGCGTGCTTGCGAACTGGTCGGTTCGCATCGGCGGCGCCGTATTGCTGATCCTGGTTCTGATTGCAGTTTTCGCGCCCTGGCTGGGCACGATAGATCCCCAGGTCATGGATCCGGCCAACGGCAATCTGCTGCCGGGCACGCGGGCGGAATTCATGACCCTGGCCGGCGACACGTTCAGCCACTTGTACATCATGGGGTCGGACAGCCTGGGCCGGGACATCTGGAGCCGCACGCTGTATGGCGCTCGCATTTCCATCACCGTGGGGCTGGCCGTGGCGGCGCTCGCGGTGTTCGTCGGCATATTGATCGGGCTGCTGGCCGGGTACTTCCGCCGCCTCGACGGCGTGATCATGCGCATCATGGACGGGGTCATGGCCATTCCCGGCATCCTGTTCGCCATCAGCCTGGTGGCCTTGTTCGGCGGCACGCTCACCACGGTCATCGTCGCCATCGCCATCCCGGAAATTCCACGCGTCGCCCGTCTGCTGCGCTCGGTGGTGCTGACCGTGCGCGAAGAGCCCTACGTCGAGGCCGCCATCGCCCTGGACACACCCACCTGGAAGGTGCTGTTGCGGCATATCCTGCCCAACGCGGTGGCGCCGCTCATCATTCAAGGCACCTTCGTATGTGCGGCGGCGATTCTCGTCGAGGCCATTCTTTCCTTCCTGGGGGTCGGCCTGCCGTCGGAAATGGCGACCTGGGGCAACATCATGGCCGACGGCCGCGCGCAATTCAATCAATATCCCCATGGTGTGTTGCTGCCGGGTATCTTCCTGAGCCTGACCGTGCTGGCGGTCAATATATTCGGAGACGGCCTGCGCGACGTGCTCGACCCAAAAGTCAACAAGCGAGGGGGCGAAGCATGAGCCTGCAAACCACCGCCGCCGCGCCCAGCGTGCTGTCCATCGACGACCTGACGATCTCCCTGCCGGCGGGCGCCGACCGCCGCCATGCCGTGCGGCATGTCTCGTTCGACGTTCCCCCCGGAAAGGTGGTGTGCCTGGTCGGCGAGTCCGGCTCGGGGAAGTCCGTGATTGCCGGCGCCGTCATGGGTCTGCTGCCCGACGAGGTCAGGCCCCAGGCCGGTTCGATCAAGCTGCAGGGCGAGGAATTGATCGGAGCGTCGCAGGACAAGCTGCGCCGTTTGCGCGGCACGTCCATGGCCATGGTGTTCCAGGAGCCCATGACGGCACTGAACCCGGTCATGACCTGCGGCGCGCAGGTCGACGAAATGCTGTCGCAGCACGTGGCCATGGCGCCCGCGCTGCGCAAGGCCAGAATCCTTGAAATCTTCCGCCATGTAAAGCTGCCGGATCCCGAGCGTGTTTTCGCTTCCTACCCGCACCAGTTGTCGGGCGGGCAGCGCCAGCGCATCGTCATCGCCATCGCCCTCATCCTGAAGCCTGCGCTGCTCATCTGCGACGAGCCCACCACGGCGCTGGATGTCACCACCCAGGCGGAAATCCTCAGGCTCATCCTGGAACTGCAGAACGAACACGGTACGGCCGTCCTGTTCATCACCCACGACTTCGGCGTGGTCGCCGAAATCGCCGACGACGTCGTCGTGCTGCAGTTGGGCGACATGGTCGAGAAAGGCCCCAAGCTGGATGTCCTGACCAAGCCCAGGGAGGCCTACACCAGAATGCTCCTGGGCGCCGTGCCCGAGCTGAGCGCTCCGCGGCGCCCGCCCATCGACGATGCGGCGCCGCTGCTGGACGTGCGCAATCTGTGCAAGACCTATAAAACAGGCAGTTGGCCAGGCCGGCGCCGCCTGGTCCAGGCCGCCCGCGATATTTCCCTGTCGATCCGGCCCCGCGAGACGCTGGGCATCGTCGGCGAATCGGGCTCGGGCAAATCCACCGTGGCGCGCTGCATCGCGCGCCTGATCGACCCGACGTCCGGCGACATCCTGTCGGGCGGCCACTCGTTTGCGCGGCAGGACGTCAAGCATCTGTCCGCCTTGCGGCGCCTGGTCCAGGTGATTTTCCAGGATCCCTACCGGTCGTTGAATCCGCGCCAGACGGTCGGCGCTTCCATCATCGAGGGCCCCGTCAATTTCGGCGTCCCGCGCGAGCAGGCATGGGCGCGCGCCGAAGAACTGATGACCCTGGTGCGGCTCAGCCCTGATGCGCTGCGCCGCTATCCCAGCGAATTCTCGGGCGGGCAGCGCCAGCGCATCTCCATTGCCCGCGCCCTGGCGTGCGAGCCCAGGGTGCTGATCGCCGACGAAGCCGTATCCGCGCTGGACGTGTCGGTGCAGGCGCAGATCCTGGATCTGCTGGCCGATATCCAGCAGCGCCTGTCCATCGGCATTTTGTTCATCACCCACGATTTGCGCGTCGCCAGCCAGATCTGCGACCGCGTCATCGTCATGAGCCAGGGCGAGGTGGTCGAGCAGGGCGAGGTCAAGGACGTCTTTTTCGCGCCCCGGCACGCCTACACCAAGACCCTGCTGGCGGCGGCCCCGGGGAAAGGGTTTTCGTTTGGCGGGGCTGTCTAGCGTTCACGCCCCGCAAGCCGGCCGACTTTCACAGCCTGAACTGCTGGTATTGGCGCGGGACGGTGGCCTGCCAGCCCAGTTCCTTGCCGATGCGCTGGCGCAGCATGTCGGACGCCTGGGGCTCTCCATGGACCACGAACACTCGTTCCGGCGCTTGCTGGAAGCCGCCGAGCCAGCGCATCAGCTCGTCGGCGTCCGCATGAGCGGAGAGCGAGGGCAGCTCGGCAACTTCGGCCCGCACGGGTATCCATTGGCCATGGATCCGGACTTCTTTGGCACCCTCCAGCAAGGCACGGCCGCGGGTGCCGGCGGCCTGGAAGCCCGAAAAGAGGATGGTGTTGCGATGGCCGGGCGCGAAGGCCACCAAGTGATGCAGCACGCGGCCGCCGGTGGCCATGCCGCTCGCCGAGATCACGATCTTGGGATAGGGGCTGGCCGTGATGGCCTTGGAGTCTTCGACTTCGGGGGAGACGATGACCATGTGTTCGATTTGACGGCAGACCTCGGGTGTCAGGCGGTGTTCCGACATGTGGGCCGGCAGCAGGGTGCTGGCGCTGATCGCCATGGGGCTGTCCAGATAGACGGGGATGGAGGGCAGCCGCCCCGACTGCTTGAGCTGGTTGAGGAAGTACAGCAGCGATTGCGCGCGCCCTACCGCGAAGGCCGGAATGACCACGGTGCCGCCGCGTTTGACGGTTCTTTCGATGACGGCATCGAGCTGTTGCACAGGGTCGGTCAGCTCGTGGCTGCGGTTGCCGTAGGTGGACTCGATGACGATATGGTCGGCCAGGGGAACGGGTTCGGGATCGGGCATCACCGGATCCCCGTAGCGGCCCAGATCCCCCGAGAACACAATGCGCCGGCCTCCCCAACTGATGTCCGCCGTGGCGGCGCCCAGAATGTGGCCGGCGTGGCGCAGCGTCAATGTGGCGTCGCCCGGCAGCGTTGCCACCGTGCCGAAGGCGAGCGGCCGGAATGCCCGCATCGCGCGTTCGGCATCCTGGACGTTGTACAAGGGCAGGGCGGGCCGGTGTTTGGAAAAGCCCTTGCGGTTGGCGTATTCGGCGTCCTTTTCCTGGAGGTGGGCGCTGTCGAGCAGGATTAGCCTGGCGACGTCCCGGGTGCCGGCCGTGCTGAAGATCGGTCCGCGGAATCCCTCGCGAACCAGGCGGGGAAGGTAACCGGAGTGATCCAGGTGGGCATGGGTCAGCACGACCGCGTCGATGTCCTGAGGAGGGATCGGTAAGGGATCCCAGTTTTGCTCCCGCAGGTTCTTCAGCCCCTGGAACAGGCCGCAGTCCACCATGATGCGCCGCTCGCCGAGCGTGAGCAGGTGTTTGGATCCAGTGACGGTGCCGGCTCCGCCGAGGGAGGTCAGTGTCAACATGGTACGTCCTTGAGATTATGGGACTGGCGAGATCGACACGCTTTGGCATCCAGGTTGTTCAGCCGCAATACGCGCGCACGACGACGTCGAAGGAGTTGAGCTGGAGGTTCAGGCGTTCGGAGCGGTATTCGCGCGTGATGGCCTGGCCGGGCCGCAATACACGGACTTCCTGGGCGCCGCTGAGCTGCTGCGCACGCTGTTCGAGTTCGGGAGAAATATGATGGCCTGGTATGGGGCCGACGCGATCCGCATTGCAAATGCCGGGGTCGGTGGGCAGTGCCGGCTGGACTGGCAGGTTGGTGGTGGTGCATGCAGCCAGGGCGGCCAGGAGCGAGAGGGCCGCAACAGTACGGATCATGGCAAGTCTCCTTGAGTGTGAACGCTCGAGAGAGAGGCAGAACGCTCAGGCTTATTTTGCCACGGCCGGCGTTGCGGGAAAACAAACCACATTCAGTGCGGCAGCTTGCGGCCATGGCGGATCTCGGCCAGGGCTTGGCCGTCGCTGGCCGTTTGAGCCTGCACAAATCGAGCCGGACCATAGGGGGCGGAGGAGATGCCGCTGTTCGTCAAGGCGCAGGGTTCGGGTAACGCAGATGGATGGCCTGGATGGCGTCCAGCACGTCTTGCGACAGCGTGACCTCGACGCTGTCGATGTTTTCCTTCAGTTGATCGAGGCGGGTTGCGCCCATCAGGTTGCTGATGACGAAAGGCTGCTGGCTTACGAACGCCAGCGCCATGGTCGCTGGCGACAGCCCCGAGTCGCGGGCCAATTGCACATACTCGGCCGTGGCGCGTTCGCCCTGGGGCTTGGTGTAGCGGTCGAAGCGCGTGAACAGCGTCATGCGCGCGCCTTCGGGGCGGGCCCCGTTCAGGTACTTGCCGGCCAGCACCCCCATGCCCAAGGGCGAATACGCCAGCAGCCCGACGCCTTCCAGATGGCTGAATTCCGACAGGCCGTTTTCGTAGCTGCGGTTGAGCAGGCTGTAGGGGTTCTGGATGGAGGCGATGCGAGGCAGATTGCGCGTTTCGGCAAGCTTCAGGTATTGCGCCACGCCCCAGGGTGTTTCGTTTGAGACGCCAACTTGGCGCACCTTGCCGGCCTTGACGAAGTCCTGCAGCACCTCCAGGGTTTCCTCGATGGGCACCGTGTAGGCGTCGTCCTGCCATGGGTAGGCGGGACGGCCGAACGTGGTGGTGGTGCGATCCGGCCAATGCAACTGGTACAGGTCGAGGTAGTCGGTTTGCAGGCGCTTGAGGCTGGCGTCCAGCGCCTCGGTCATGTTCTTGCGATCCAGATGCGTCTGGCCGGTGCGGATATGGCTTGGGCGCTTGGGGTCGGTGGCGGGGCCCGAGACCTTGCTGGTCAGCACGATATCCTTGCGCCGGCCCGTTTTGGCCAGCCACGTGCCGATATACGTTTCGGTGCGGCCCTGGGTTTCGGGCCTGGGCGGCACCGGGTACATTTCGGCGGCATCCACCAGGTTCACGCCGCGCGACAAGGCGTAGTCGAGCTGTTCGTGCGCTTGGGATTCGGTGTTTTGTTCACCCCAGGTCATGGTGCCCAGGCCAATGAGGCTGACCTCGGGGCCTGCGTGGCCGAGTTTGCGGTATTTCAAGATTGGCGCTCCGGTTGAAGAGTTGCCGGCCATGCCGCCTGGCACGCCGATGATGAGGTCGATGTTAACATCGGGCCGCGACGACGATTCGGCTTAGGTCAGGCTGACGCC
>JBEBXF010000228.1:0-5814 GCA_040391725.1 Eoetvoesiella caeni
CGTAGGGATCCGCGTAGTCCTTCAAGACATCGGGGGCGACCATCTCGTAGGCGATGTGTCCCGCCGCGTCCTTGGCGATGCGGAAGATATGATAGCTTTGCACCGGGTAGTTGTTGTTGCCGAAGCGGAACGCCCCGCGCACGGAATCGAACTTGGCGCTCTTGATGGCTTTGGAAAGGGCCTTGTGGTCGGATACATTGCCGTTCAAGGAGGCGATGGCGGCATTCAGCATGACGGCCGCGTCATAGCTGAAGGCCGCATAGGCCGACGGCGAACGCTTGTACTTGGCCTTGAACGCCGCCACGAACTGGCGCGACTGTGCATTGGCCATGCCCGGCGTCCAGGTGTCGCCCGCCACGGCGCCAATGGCGGCGTCGCCCATGGCGTCGGCCGATGCCCCCTCGATCGAGTTCGCGGAATAAAGCGGATATTTTTCGCTGAGCCCAGCCTGCTTGTACTGGCGCACAAAACTCACAGCCAAGGCGCCCGGGTAGAAAATGAAAACGGCTTCAGGCCTGGAGGCGTTGACCTGCGTGAGCTCCGCCGAAAAATCCAGCTGGCTCAGCGGCGTATAGATCTCGTTGAGAATCTCGCCTTTGTAGGATTGCTTGAGCCCCGCGATCTTGTCCTTGCCGCCGACGAAATTCGGCGTCAGCGTGCTGATGCGCTTGTATCCCTTGTCGTTCATGTACTTGCCCATGGCTTCGGCGGGCACATCGCTTTGCCACGACGTGATGAACAGATTCGGCTTGCATTGCGCGCCGGCGGTGGGCGACGGGCCCGCCACCGTACCCACGAAAGGCACATCGGTATTGGCTATTTTGGGCTGCAGCGACATCAGGATATTGGCGAAGGTCAGCCCAACCACCACATCGGCCTTCTCGCGCTCCAGCAGTTTGGACAAGGCATTCTGCGCCACTTCGGGTTTTTGCTGGTCGTCCTCGACAAGCACGGCCGCTTTCACGCCCCCGAGCTTTCCCGAGAACTGCTCGACCGCCAGGTTGAACCCGTCCAGTTGATCCTGCCCCACTGCGGCGGACGGCCCCGACAACGTGCCCAGAAAACCCACCTTGACATCGGCCGCCGCCATCGACGGCGTTGCTGACGCCAGCATCAGCGCCATCGCCGCAAAACCCATTTCCTTGTTCATGTTGTCCCCCTTGTCGTTTTCATATGCTTCATGGATAAACTTATTGACGCAACTCAGACTATGCGTGTTTCCAAGGCTCCCAGGCCATGGATGCCCACTTTCACGACGTCGCCGCGCTTCAGAAATACGCCGGACTCCATGCCCACCCCCGCGGGCGTTCCGGTAAGCAGCACGTCGCCGGGCAGCAGATCGAGCCGGTGGCTTAAATAGCTGATCTGGTCGGCCACGCTATACATGTGATTGCTGGTGTTCGAGTCCTGCTTGAGCTCGCCATTGAGCCAAAGCCGGATGCCCAGGTTCTCGGGCGAGCCGACGAATTCGGCCGGGGTGATCCAGGGCCCCATCGGGCAAGCGCCCGCGAAGCATTTATGGCCTATCCAGTCGAACCGGAACGGTGAGCTCGCATCCACCTTGTCGCGCTTCAGGTTGTCGCGGGCCGAAAGATCGTTGGCGCAGGAATACCCCGCCACATAGTCCAGCGCCTGCTCGACCGGAACCCGCGATGCGCGCCGGCCAATGACCACGGCAAGCTCGGCCTCCCAATCCAGCATATGCGTGTGCTCGGGATAGGGCACGCCCTGCCCGTGACCCGCCAGCGTCGCCTGCCCCGACTTGATGAAGTGCCAGGGCGCGATGCCTTCCGACTTGGGATCCAGCACCAGCTTCATATTGAGCGCGCGGCCCATGGCCTCGACGTGATCCCGGTAATTGGCCCCAGCCGCATAGATGGTGCCGCAACGGGTCTGCGGCGGCAGAAACTGAATGCCGGAGGAATCCAGCGCCGCGGCATCGCGGGCGCCCGCCGCAATATCTACCGCCAGTTGGCCGAGAATATTGCGGGCCTCGTCCCAATCCAGCAGCAAGTCGTCGACGCTGCGCCAACGCGCATGATCCGGCCCAAGCAGGCGCCGCAAGTCGTACATGGCTTCATTGACCGCAATGCCCGGGCGCGCGCCGCCCCCACGCTCACGGTACGTGAACATCCGATACATCATATGAGAATTCCTGTCAGGTTAGCGAAGCAGATAGGACTGGTCGGAAAAACGCAGCGACACCGTGACGCCGCCCTCCATCAATATCCATTTTTTGATTTCGATCGTGTAGACGCCTTCACGGATGAACGGGTCGCCGGCGAGAATCTCGCGGACTTCGGACTCGGAAGCTGCACGGAAAATGGACATGCCGCCCAAGGCGCCCGGCGTTCCGCCTTCGCCGACGAACGGCCCCGAAGCGAACAACTCACCGCGCTGCTCGCATTGGGCCGCCCACTTGAGATGCGGCGCCAGCATTTCAGCGAATCGGGAAAGATCGGCGGGAACACGCAAGACCACGAACAGCGGTTTGCCCAGCATCTTGGCCATCATGGCCTGAGCATCGACGGGAAGACTCATGTCAAGGCTCCTCGAAATTGACGATGAACTCGGGCGGCGGCGGCGTGCTGGCCCAGACGGCGGTCAGCTCGTCGGGCGGCACATTGAACGGCACCCAGCCGCTGTCGTCTTCGGGAATGACGTCGATGTCCCAGAAATACTCGGCCAGGCTGCCCCAGGGGTCGCGGATGTAATGGAAATAATTGGAACCGGCCACATGGCGGCCCAGGCCGAATCCGTCTTTGTAGCCCGCGCGTAACAGCGTCTGGGCTCCAACCTCGATTTCGTCCAGATCCGACACTTCGAAGCTCATGTGATGCAATCCGGTATGCGTGCTTTTGGCAAGCCCCACCACATGGTGGTCTCCCCCGCCCGAACCACGCAAAAAGGCGATGAGGTCGAAGGCCCGGTCGGACACCTTCATGCCCAGGACATCGGTATAGAACGCCACCGACGCATCGACGTCGGGCGTGAATTTGATGAGGTGCCCCAAGCGCAGCGGCACCGCCTTTTTGTGGCGGGTGGCGGGCACACAGGCCCGCCCGACCCGGCGGTAACGGCCGTGGGCATTGATCTCGGGCGGCAGGCTGCCTGTTGCGGGCGCCGGTTCGGCCACCTGCACATTCAACCAGTCGCCGTGCGGATCCTGGAACCAGATGCCGCCGAAAGGCACATCGAACGGCGGCGAAACAACCGGAACCGCCGACTTCTCCAGCCGGCGCCGAAGTTCGGCCATTCCGGTCTCGTTGGTGCCCAGCGACACATAGGCCAGCTTCTTTTTGGAACCGGGCATGAGCCGAACCTGATCCTGGGCGCGGCCGGGGCAGCGGAATACCAGGTCACGGCCGGAAGCGCGCGCCTGCAGCCCGAACAGCTCGTAGAAGGCGCGCCCCACTTCCAGATCCGGAACGACGATGCCGACATGTAAAAGCGAACGTATCATGACTACCCTTTCAATAGCTTGGTGCAAAACGTGTTGCGCAGGCCCGCGCAACACGCTCGTGCCGCCGCGCATGGCCCCCGCGGAATAAAAACTCAAGGCCTGGAATCGGCCTCGATGAGCTTGATCACCGCCGCGATATCCTCGCTGCCCATGCCGTCGGCGAGCGCGCGCTCGAAATACGGCGTCGAAACCGAGAACAAGGGCGTTGCGCAGCCCAGTTCGTCGGCCATGGCGCGGCCCAGCTTCAAGTATTTTTCCAATGTGTTGAACGGCCCCGGCGCCGGCGAGAATTTCCGGGCAGCCATCAGCGGCGCCCTCACGCCGAACATGGCGGAACCGCCCGCGCCCTTCTGGATGACTTCGGCGACCAATTGCGGATCGAAGCCCGCCCGGGCGCCGAGATTCATGGCCTCGGCCGCGGCCAGGGTATGAATGGACAACAGATAGTTGGCGATGAGCTTCATGGCGACGGCGGAGCCGTACTCGCCCAAATGGAAGACGCTGGGCGTAATGGCCTCGAGCACCGGCAGGCAGGCCTGAAATACCTGGGGGTCGCCGCCGGCGTAGATGGCGGCCTTGCGGCTGACCACCATGGGCGGAGAGCCGCTGATTTCGGCCTCCAGAACCCGCGCTCCCGTGGCGGTGAGCTTGGCCGCCTGTTCCAGCTTGAAGGCTTTTCGGTAGGTGCCCATCTCGACCACAGTGTGGTCGGCCGTAAGCGCCGGCAATATGCCGTCGCGGCCCTCCAGAACGTCGAGCGCGGCGGATTCATTAGGCAGGCACAGCAAAACCACCGTCGCCGCGCGAGCCACCTCTGCGGGGGATTCCAGGGCCTTGCCGCCTTGGCGCACGAATTCTTCGCGGTCGTGGCGCCGAAAACCCACCACCGGGAAGCCCGCCTGCATAAGATTGACGGCAACGGGCAGGCCAAGCTGCCCAATGCCTATCATCCCCACGGTTTGATTCTGTCTGGCCACAAACCCTCCTGCGCGTTCTGTTTTTTTAATTCTATCGGCCGCGCCACCGTTAAACCATGGCAATTCATTAATAACAATGTATTAATGAGATTTATACTTTTGGTGACACCGCGCCTTCGCAGACGGCGAAGATAAGCTCGCGCAGCCATATATTGGCGGGATCCCGGTGGAACCGGTCGTGCCAGTACAGGGCGATTTCAAACGACGGCAAATCCAGCGGCATGGGCTTGATGACCAGGGGATAGTGTTCCGACAGCTTCAGCGCCAGTTCCACCGGCGCGCACCACACCAGGTCGGACGAGATGATGAGATGCGGCGCCGACAAATACTGCGGCAAGCGTATTTTGATCTGGTTGCGCGCGCCCGCATCGATCAGCGCCCTTTCGATAATAAGATGGCCGCTGCCCGAATACTCGACCAGCAGATGGTCGAGCGTGCGCAGCATTTCGTAGGTCAGCTTGCGGCGGACAAGCGGGTGCTGCGCGCGCATGACGCACACATAGTGCTGCTTGAAGAGCGGCCGGCGATGAATGGAGGTTTCCAGCGAAGGCAAAAAGCCCAGCGCCAGATCCATGCGTCCACTGGCCAGCCCGACCAGGGTGTCCTCGATGGGTTGAAAGGCCGTTCGAAGACGCACCGACGGGGCCTGCCTGGCCACTTCGTGGAATATCCTGGGAAAGCACACAACCTCGCCCACGTCCCGCGTGCGTATGGTGAACTGGCGCCGCGACGTTGCGGGGTCGAACGGGGTGTGGGTATTCGACGCCGTGCGTATCATGGCCAGCGCCGTCAGCAACTGGTGCGAAGCACCCACCGCGTAGGGCGTGGGCTCCATGCGGCGCCCCACCTGCGTAAACAGCTTGTCGTTATGCTCCAGCCTCAATCTTTTCAGGGCGCTGCTGACCGCCGCCTGGGTAAGCCCGAGATTCTCGGCGGCCAGCGTCACGGAGCGATCGCGCCACATGGCTTCGAAGACATACAGAAGATTGAGATCTTTCATTCATGCTCCACCGATGGGTGCCGCCGGCTTCAGGCGCATGGCCACGCTCTTTTCATGACACGGGCCGGGCACAGCTCAACCGCCCAGCCCGGCCGGCGCCTTGGCGCCTACACACCCAAATACTGATGCACGATGCGGTCGTCGCCGCGCAGATCGTCGGAGCTGCCGTCCCACACCACCTTGCCCTTTTCAAGCACATAATGGCGGTCGGCGAATTCGAGCAGGGCGCCCACGTTCTTGTCGATGACGATTTGCGAGAGGCCTTCGGCCTTGAGCGCGGTAAGCGCCTGCCAGATTTCCGCCCGGATCAAGGGAGCCAGGCCTTCGGTGGCCTCGTCCAGCACCAGCAGGCGCGGATTGGTCATGAGCGCGCG
>JBEBXF010000229.1:0-5796 GCA_040391725.1 Eoetvoesiella caeni
AATGCTGCTTGCCATGGCGCGCGATGTGCGCGTCATCCTCATCAAGCTGGCCGACCGCCTGCACAATATGCGCACGCTCAATGCGGTCAACCC
This sequence comes from Eoetvoesiella caeni, assembly GCA_040391725.1. GTDB lineage: Bacteria > Pseudomonadota > Gammaproteobacteria > Burkholderiales > Burkholderiaceae_B > Eoetvoesia > Eoetvoesia caeni_A. Next base: position 94 of record JBEBXF010000229.1, read on the forward strand.
TGAAAAACGCCGGCGCGTCGCACGCGAAACCCTGGACATCTACTCGCCCATCGCGCACCGTCTGGGCCTCAACGCCCTGTTCCGCGAGCTTCAGGATCTGTGCTTTCAGGCTATTTACCCCAACCGCTACCGGGTGCTGCACAAAGCCCTCATGGCCGCGCGCGGCAACCGTCGCGAAGTCCTGGGGAAAATCACCGAAGCCGTGAAAATCGCCTTGCCCGCGGCAGGCATCGAGGCCGAAGTCAACGGGCGCGAAAAATCGCTGTACAGCATCTACACCAAGATGACCGAGCAAAAAAAGTCGTTCTCCGACGTGCTCGACATCTATGGCTTTCGCGTCATCGTGCATACCTTGCCCGAATGCTACCTGGCGCTGGGCACCCTGCATCAAATGTACCGGCCCGTTCCGGGCAAGTTCAAAGACTACATCGCCATTCCCAAGCTCAACGGCTACCAATCCCTGCACACCACCCTGGTGGGGCCTTACGGCACGCCGGTGGAGTTCCAGTTCCGCACGCGCGAAATGGATCATGTGGCCGAGGAAGGCGTGGCCTCGCACTGGCTGTACAAAGAAGACGACGTCACGCTCAACAACCTGCAAAAGCGCACCCACCAGTGGCTGCAGTCCCTGCTCGACATCCAGAGCCAGACCGGCGATTCGGGCGAGTTCCTCGAGCATGTCAAGGTCGACCTCTTTCCCGACGCCGTCTACGTCTTCACCCCCCAGGGGAAAATCATTTCGCTGCCGCGGGGCGCCACGCCGGTGGACTTCGCCTACACCATCCACACCGACATCGGCAATCAGGCCATCGCCTCGAAAATCAACGGCGAATTCTCGCCATTGCGCACCGAGCTGCGCAGCGGCGACTCCGTCGAGATCATTACTTCGCCCGCATCGCGGCCCAGCGCGCAATGGCTCAATTACGTGCGCACCGGGCGGGCCCGTTCGGAAATCCGCCATTACCTGCGCACCGTCAAATATGAAGAATCCGTGGCCTTCGGGCAGCGTCTGCTCAACCAGGCGTTCAACGAGCTGAAGCTGCCCCACCCGGCCGACGACGACCCCGAATGGGAAAAGCTGGCCAAGGGCTCGGGCGCCAGTTCGCGCGAGGAAATCCTGGCCGACATCGGGCTGGGCAAGCGCCTGGCCGCGGTCGTGGCGCGGCGCTTCGCCCCGGAAAACGCCATGCTGGCCACCACGGCCGCCGCCGTCGACGAAATCACCTCCACAGCCGCCACGCCCATTCTCATCCACGGCAACGAGGGCCAGGCGGTGCAGCTTGCGCCCTGCTGCGGCCCGCTGCCCGGAGACGCCATCATCGGCGGCATCCGGCTGGGCCACGGCCTGGTCGTGCACATGGAAGAATGCGCAGTGGCGCAGCGCCAGCGCGCCCGCGAACCCGAACGCTGGATACCCGTGGCCTGGGACACCAATACCGCGCGCCACCTCTCCACCCGCCTGGACGTCACCGTCATCAACGAGCGCGGCGTGCTGGGCCGCCTGGCGGCCGAGATCACCGACGCCGACTCCAACATCATCCACCTGACCATGCAGGACGAGGCCACGGCCACCGGCGTGCTGCACCTTACCGTCCAGGTCGACAGCCGCAAGCACCTGGCCCAGGTCATACGCGCCATACGCCACGTGCCCCAAGTGCAAAAAATCGTCCGGCTCAAAGGTTAGCGTGCAAGAGGCCGCCAAACGGCGCCTCGCGCTGCTGTTCTCATCCCATCCGCCGGGGCGCCAAATCGCGAAGCCGCCCGTCAGGGCTGGAAAGCCCCGATGAATATGGCCGGATCCACCCTCTGGCCGTTAAGGCTGACGTTCCAGTGCAAGTGCGGCCCCGTCGCCCTTCCGGTCGAGCCCACCCGGGCGATGACCTGGCCGCGCTTCACCGCTTGTCCGACCACCACGTCGGAAGCGGACAGATGGCAATACATGGTCACCAAACCCTGCCCATGGTCGATGAACACCGTCTTGCCATTGAAAAAATAGTCGTCGACGATCGTCACCACACCGTCGGCCGGCGCCTTGACGGGGGTGCCCGCCGGCACGGCAAAGTCCAGGCCCGAATGCGGATTGCGCTCTTCGCCATTGAAAAACCGCCGCAAGCCGAAGGGGCTGGAAAGACGCCCGCCGCTGACCGGCCTGTCCAGCAGCACATTGCTGGGCGTCACGGCGCGGAATCGTTCATAGGCGTGAATCTGGGCCGCGTACTCGCGCTCGAAACGGGCAAGCTGCGCAGGGTCGGGATTGACCTGCTTTTTGTTCTTGAGCGTGATGTGCTGCTCTTTGTAGTGCTTCGTCCCCACCTGGAACGGCACGCGGCGGCGCGTCTCGCCGTCGCTCACCTCCAGGCTTTGTTCGCCGGAAGGCGTCTTCAGGCCCAGCCCGACGACCGCCACCCATTGCTGGTCGGTATCGCGCACCACCAGGACGGGCTGCTTTTCGTAAGTGGCGCCGGGCGCCTGGCCCTGCCCCAGCGCCACGACGGCGATGCCGCCGGGCACAGGATGATTCAGCATCCGGCCTATATAGCCCTGGGCATGGGCCAAGCCGGCAAACCATAACCCGCAATACAGCATAATCATGCGAAACATAGGAATTCCTTGTATCCATCGCCATCGGCCCGCCGCAACGGTGGGTCCGGCAAACCACACACCAGCGCACCGTTTGACTGGCTCGCGTCGGCCGAACAGCGCAACAGGGCTTGTTGGCATTAAAAGAGCCTCGCCCGGCGCCTAGTCGACCGAAGGTTTGAGAGGACGGCGCATATTGCAGGCGGCCACGCCGACAAGAGCCAGGACGAAGCCCCCCAGCTGCACCAGCCCCAGTTTGTCTCCAAACAGCACATAGGCCTCGATCGCAGCCAGCGGCGGGGCCAGGAACATCAGCGAAGACGCCGTGGCGACCTGCCCGCGGCGAATGATCCACAAAAGCAGCATCGTGCCTATGCAGGTCAGCACCACCGACGCCCACAATAGCGACGCCCACAATTGCGGCGACCATATCCAGCGGTGCTCGCCGCGTATCCACACGAACAGGCCGGTGAACAGCATGGTGCCTATGTTCTGCAGCACCGACGACACGCGGATGTCGACGGCAGCAATGGAGGTTTTTTGCAATATGGTGCCGAACGTGATGGACAGCACGGCCAGCAATCCCGTCATGATTGCGCCGACCGTGAAGGATGCGCCGCCCACAGCGCCGAGCGCGGGCTGGATCACGCAAAACACGCCCACCACGCCAAGCGCCAGGCCGAACCAGATGCGCCGGGTGGGGATTTCCTTGAGGATGGGAATGGCCAATACGGCGGTGAGCAAGGGCTGCAAGGAGCCCAGCAGCGCCATCACCGCCGGCGGCAGGCCGTCGGCCACCGCCCAGTACGTGCCCGAAAGGTAAAGCCCCTGCAGCAGCATCCCCGCCAGCAAATGCTTGGGCACGTCGCGCCATGCCGGCCAGCGCACATCGGCGCGCAACGCCACCACACCGAAGATGACGGCCGAAATACAGACGCGCACGAACAGGAACAACGTGGGATCGGCGTACGGAACGATCGCCTTGGCGACGATGAAACCGCTGGACCACGTAAAGACGAATAGCCCGGTCAGCAACAACACCATCATGCTTGCGGCTCCGGCTCCATCAGGCGCCCGCCGTGCAAGGACAAGATGCGCTGGCAACGCCCAGCCAGCGCTGGGTCGTGCGTTACCAGAACCAAGGTGGCATCGCCTTCGTCGAGCAGGGAGAACATCAGGTCGATGACCAGCGCGCCGTTGCGCTCGTCCAGGCTGCCCGTGGGCTCGTCCACGAACAGCAGCCGCGGCTGCATCACGAAGGCACGGGCCAGCGACACACGCTGCTGCTCGCCGCCCGACAAGGTTTTCGGGTAATGATGCAGGCGCGCCTGCATGCCCACGCGCTCCAGCGCGGCGCTGGCCTCGTCGCGCGCGGCGCGCCCCGCAAGCTCCAGCGGCAGCATGACATTTTCCAGCGCTGTCAGGTTGGGCAGCAATTGAAAGGACTGGAACACAAAACCCACATGGCGGGCCCGAAACGCCGCGCGCGCCTCTTCGTCCAGCGCAAACATGGGCTGGCCCAGCAAAACCACTTCGCCCGAAGTGGGCACGTCCAGACCCGCCATCAGGCCCAGCAGCGTCGACTTGCCCGACCCTGAGCTGCCCGTGATGGCCACGGCCTCGCCCGCCTCGACCGTAAAGCTGACATCGTCCAGAATATCCAGCGCGCCGGAAGAATCCGCCACGCGGCGGCAAAGATTCCTGACTTCGATCGAATGAGTATTGTGCGAATGGATAGTGTTCATGCGGAGGGACTTGCCTACAGTGTTTCCGGGATATTGCGGCGCGATGGATACTTTACCTTACTTACGCGGCACGATTGGAGGCTTCGCTTCGCCTTATACGGTACGATCGGAATATTCAAGACGGAACCCGATGTTCAGCGACATGATGTCCAGCGACAATAGGCGCCGCGGGAAAGCTCTACTTTAATCGAACAGGAATCAGGCATGCGTATCCGCCGACGTTCATTCATTGCCGCATTATGCTGCGCCGCCTGGCTGCCCATCGCCGCGCACGCCGCCGCAAGCGCGAACCACAAAGACATTCTGGTAATCGGCGACAGCCTGTCCGCGGAGTACGGGTTGCAGCGCGGTTCGGGCTGGGTGGGCATTGTGGCCGACAAATTGAAATCCGCGAAATACGCTGGAGCCATCCATAACGCCAGCATCAGCGGCGACACCACCAGCGGCGGCCGAAGCCGCCTGCCAGCCGCCCTGGCGCGCTACACGCCGGGCATCGTCATTCTCGAACTGGGCAGCAACGACGCCCTGCGTGGGCTGTCCTTGCAAATGACCAAGGACAACCTTTCGGCCATGACCGCCGAGGCGCAAAAAGCCGGCGCTCAGGTACTGCTGGTAGGCATGCAAATCCCCTCCAACTACGGACGCGCGTACACTGAACAATTCCGCAATCTGTTCCCCCAGGTCGCCGCAACCCACCACACCGGCCTGGTTCCCTTCCTGATGGAGGGCATGGCCACCAACAAGGCACTGTTCCAGGCCGACGGCATACACCCCAACGAACAAGCCCAATCCATCCTGGCCGACAATGTCTGGAAGCATTTGAAGCCGATGCTGGATACAGGTTCTTGAGCCGGCATTGGTTGAGTTCTTGACCCGGTGTTGGTTGGACCCTTGATCCGATGCCATTAATTTCTTGGTTCGGCGTTTCTTGGGTTCTTGATCCGGTGCGGGAGGGCAGAAGCAGTTTTGGCCTCAATCGCTGCGGCCCCGGCGCTGTCGGGGCTACCCGTCCGGTCAAGCCAAATCGGGCGCTCGCAGAACTCACGCGAACGGGCAGCCCCCGGCTGCCCGTAAACGCCGCGCTCGAACAGCTGCTCGCTTGCCTCCCGATTTGGCTCGCCCAGCCGGCTTGCTCAAAATCGGCCAAAACCTCCCCCGCCCTCCCACACCTGTTGGCGTCTACAATTTGAAGCCGCTTTGGCATAGTGAGTTCGTATCACTTTCACTAATGCCGACCCCACAAAACCAGGCCTCAGCCCACTTGTTAGAACGCAACTTGTTGCGAGGGTGTTTCGCCACTAATTCCAGTCATGAGGCCGTGGCGTGCCTGTGCCGGCAAGCGAAGTTGGAGCAAGCCATGGCGGCGGCCGTTTTCGGG
>JBEBXF010000230.1:0-5781 GCA_040391725.1 Eoetvoesiella caeni
GCGATCTGGATCTGCCCTACGGAAACGCCCCCGGCGAGCGCCTCGACATCTTTCGCCCCGCCGACTCGAAGTCGGCGCCGGTGCATATCTATATTCACGGCGGCTACTGGATCAGCAACGACAAAAACGACTGCTCGTATGTCGCGCATGGTTTCGTCGGCGCCGGTTTCGTCAACGTGATCATCAACTACGGGCTGATACCCAGCGTCGACATGGCCGAACAAGTACGGCAGTGCCGGGCCGCGGTTCGCTGGGTCGCCCGGAACATCCATCGTTACGGAGGCGATCCCGACCAGATTTACGTTACCGGCCACTCGGCCGGCGGCCATCTGGCCTTGATGCTGCTCTGCGACCCGCAGCTCGAGGCCGGAAGCATCAAGGGCGTAACCAGCCTTAGCGGCCTATACGATCTCGAGCCGGTGCGGCTCAGCTTCGTCAACCAGAAAATAGGCTTGAACCCGGACGATGCGGCAAGCCTGAGCCCGATCATGCAGACTCCGCGCGACCCCTCATGCCGCCTTTTGCTGACCCTAGGCGACAAGGAAGGCGAGGAGTATCTACGACAAATGAACGACTTGGCCAAAGCCTGGCGCGCTGTCATACCGAGCCTGACAAGCGTCGTCATCCCAAATACCGATCATTTCAGCATGCGGGCCGCGCTGGACGATCCCGCCAGCCATATTTCCCGGCTCATCTGGGAAAAGATGGGAGCCGGCCACCCACCAGGCGATGCCGCCAAGTGACCCAGGAGAACTGCAATGCCCATCAGTGATGACCATCAACTCGCCGTCTGGCGCGAGATGCTCCAACTATGCAAAGTACAGGCCGGTGAAAACCTGATCGTCCTGACAGGCGAGACCAGCCACCCGAAAAACATAGACCTCGCCATGCGCGCGTCGGCGGCAATGGGCGCGCATATCTGCCGCATCGATGTCCCGCCCGTCGTCGGCGGCGGAGCCTTCGGCCAACGATCCGATGTCGCCACCACGCCGATTTCGGGCCACCGCCTGGTGATCGATACGCTCAAAAGAGCCGACATGGTGCTCGACCTCGTAGGCCTGCTGCACTCGCCGGAGCAACTGGAAATCCTGGCGGCGGACACCCGCATGCTGATGATCATAGAACCTCCCGATGTCCTGGCCCGCCTGACCTCAAACGCCAACGACAAGCGCCGGGTTCTGGCAGCGGCGCGGCAGCTTCGAGCCGCCAAAGTCATGCACGTAAGCTCGGATGCCGGCACGGATCTGACGATGCCTGTCGGCCAGTTTCCAGTCGCTTCGCAATGGGGGTATACCGACGAACCGGGACATTGGGATCACTGGCCCAGCGCATTCGTCTCGACCTGGCCAACTGAAAACCTGTCGCACGGGCGCCTCGTCATCGATGAGGGAGACATGATGTTCCCGTTCAAGTCCTATGTGCAGTCAAAGATCGTGCTCGACATCGAGAACGGATTCATCACCAGCATCCAGGGCGGGTTCGACGCCAAATATCTGCGCAAGCACCTGGAGTCGTTCAACGACCCAAACGCATTCGGCATCTCGCATGTCGGCTGGGGCCTGCATCCAAAAGCCAGCTGGGGGGCTCTGGGACTGCGCGACAAGGTCCAGTCGCACGGCATGGACTCGCGCTCTTTCATGGGCAACTTCCTTTTCTCGACCGGGCCAAACTCGGAAGCCGGCGGCTCCAATCATTCACGCTGCCATATCGACATCCCCATGGCAGACTGCTCCGTATCCTTGGACGGAAAGCCTGTAACCGACCATGGCGAGGTCTTACCATCAGACACGGGATCCGTCCATGCCTAGCGCTTCGACAAACCTATCTTCGACACCCGCGGCAGCACCGCACAGCGATTTCCCGTTGATCGAAGCCAGCAACGTCACCGTCGGCTTTACCACGGGTTCGTGGCTGCGGCCCGTCTATCAGGAAGTTCTGTCCAACGTCAGTCTCGCAGTGCGCAAAGGCCGCTTCGTGACGCTTTTGGGCCCATCCGGTTGCGGGAAGAGCACGCTGCTGAAAACCCTCGGCGGCCTCGTCGCCCCATCGGGCGGCAGCGTCACGATCAATTCGCAGCCCGTCTCCCATGCCTTGGAAGATCACGAAATCGGCCTGGTGTTTCAGGATGCCGCATTGCTGCCATGGAAGAGCAGCCTGGCAAACGCGGCATTTCTATGTCAGTTGGTACGTGACAAGCATACCTCCAGGTCCGCACTGCAGCGAGGCCGCGAAATGCTGTCGCTCGTGGGGCTTTCGGGCAGCGAGAACAAGCTCCCCAATCAACTTTCGGGCGGCATGCGGCAACGGGTGTCGATTGCGCGAGCCCTCGCGCTGGATCCCGAAATTCTGCTGATGGACGAACCATTCGGGGCGCTCGACGCCATCACGCGCGACCAACTGAACTTCGCGCTGCTCGACATTTGGTCACAGACACAGAAAACCGTCATCTTCGTTACGCACTCCATTTCGGAAGCCCTGCTTCTTTCCGATGAAATTCATGTAATGGGCGTAAAACCGGGCCGGATCATTGAAAGCATCGAAGTCGACCTGCCCCGGCCCCGAACCATGGAAACATTGGAAGAGGCGCGCTTCAAATCCTACGAACGCGAGCTGCGCAAACTATTGATGACCGGACATGGTGAATGAACATGACGACAACCGACACCAAGAACAATCCCGACATCTCCGTGGCCGCCATCGCCCGACGCGGATGGCGGGAAGTCTCCCCCGCCGTCCTTGCGGTCGTCGGCACCCTCATCCTTTGGGAGTTGGCCGTCAAGTGGTTGAAAGTGCCAGAGATCGTCATCGCGGCGCCCTCATCCATCGGCCATTCCCTGGTTCATAACGCGAAATTATTGGCCGACTCTTCCAGCGTCACTCTGGCCATCATCGCATACGGTTTCGCATTGTCGGTAGTGCTGGGCATCGTGCTCGCCCTGCTGCTCGTGCGATTCCCGACCGCGTCGCGGGCGGTCTATCCCCTGGTCGTACTGTTCCAGACCGTGCCCAAGGTCGCACTGGCGCCGATCTTCGTAATCTGGTTCGGCTACGACCTGTCGCCGAAGATACTGCTGATCATCGTCATCAGCTTCTTCCCGATCAGTCTCAACATGATAGCCGGCTTACGCAGCGTCGATCCGAATCTACTGCTTCTGATGCGATCCATAGGATGCTCCAAAACGGAAACCCTGCTGCGCGTCATGGTGCCAAGCGCCCTTCCCAGTTTGTTCGCGGGTCTCAAGATCGGCGTGACCTTTTCCGTGATCGGCGCGATCGTCGCCGAGTTCTCGGGCGCGAATCGCGGACTGGGCTACCTCATACAGTTTGCGTCGAGCCAGCTTGACACGCCACTCGTATTCGCAAGCCTGGTCGTCGTATCGGCAATGGGAGTGGCGCTTTTTTATGCCGTCGCGCTGCTCGAGCATTTCATCATCCCCTGGGCGTCCAGCTCGGAAATTTAGTCCAACAAACCAAGGAGACGGGACATGAAAAACTTCAGGAAAATCGGCTGCACCCTTTTCGCCATATCGGCAATACTTTGGGGAAGCAGCACTCTGGCCAACGACAAAGTCACCGTTCAGCTCGACTTCGTCCTGCGTGGAAACCACGGCATCTTCTATGTCGGCAAATCAGAAGGCTTCTTCCAGAAGCAAGGCATCGATATCGTGGCCATCAACAAAGGCACCGGTTCCGTCAATACCATGCGCCAGATCGGCTCCGGGGCCAGCGAATTCGGATTCGGAGATTTGCCAACCCTGGTCATCGCGCGCTCACAGAAAACCCCTGTAGTCGCCATTGCGGCCGTCAACCAGAAGAATCCCACGGCCATTATTTCCCTGGCCAAGACAAAGCTGGACACCCCCAAGGATCTGGAGGGCAAATCTATCGGCGTATTTGCCGCCGGTTCGACTTTCTTGTTCTATAAAGCATTTGCCTCCGCGAACAAGCTCGATACAAGCAAGATCGAAGTCCGCACCATTACACCACCCGCGGAAAATTTCCTGCTGCTCGGCCGTGTCGACACCATCCCCGGCTATATCGACGCGGAATTGCCGGAACTCGAAGCCAAGGCCGGAGGCCCCGGCTCGTTGAACGTGCTTCTAGGATCGGAAAACGGGGTTGCCGCCTTCGGCTCGGGATTGCTCACCTCCGAAAAAATGATTGCGGAAAAACCCGATCTGGTTCGCCGTTTCGTCCATGCCTACCTGCAGGCGCTGGCGTTTACCATCAAACACCCCGACAAGACCGCCGACGCCATCATCGCGGATAACCCAGAATACGCCAATCGGCGCAACGTCCTGATCGCCCAGCTCAAGGCCGATATCGCCAAAACGTTCACCAGCGACGCCACCCGCGAACACGGATTGGGTTATATGTCCGACAGCACGGCGAAAGCCACCATCGACATGCTGGTGGAACAAAAGATGATTCCGGCCCCCATTGATGCCTCAAAAGCATTCGACAACCAGTTCATCCAGGACGCGCCAAAGATGTAGCCGCCGAGCGGCGCGAAGCCGAGAGGGAAAAACTCCGTAATCCGGCCTTTCCCTCTCGGCAATGGACTCGTCCACATGGGAATGATCAAACCGTGGTCGCGTCACCCTGACCGCTGTTCCGCAAGCCGTCGGCGATCAGGCCGGAACGTTTGGCGAATTCCAGGTAGGTTTCCAGCAGCCTGGATCCCGCTTCGCGCCCCTGAGGGCAGCACATGGCCTGTTCGATGACGGTAAAGCGGTCTTCCAGCACGCGGTATCCCAGGTGCGCTTTCGCATAAGCCTGAAGCGGTTGGCGCACGCCGGCGGCGGCATCCAGGCCCAAGTCCGCGAATTGCTCCATGGCGTCTTCCGAAAGCGGCAGGCGCACGATGGCGGCATGCTCGAGCGTGCGGGTCAGGAACAGGTCGTACGCGGCACCTTTGCCGACGGCAATTCTCGAACCCGGAACATCGAGATCCCGCACGCCGCGAAAGGGCGAATCCTCTCGAACCAGATACGTTCCTTCAATAAGCACATAAGGCGCCGTGTACGCGATGCTTTGGGCTCGCTGCGGATCGATGGCCATGAAGGCGATGTCCCAGACATCCTCCAGGGCGGCCTCGACGACTTTTCCCGCGGTATCGAAACCATGGAACTCGACCGGCACGCCCAGGCGCTGCGCAAGGCCATGGGCCAGGTCGGCGCTGACGCCGCGCGGTTCGCCCGACACGGCATCGCGCTGGGCCAGAACCGGGTTGCCGAAATTGATCGCGGCGCGCAGCTTGCCTTTGGGCGTCAACTGGCGAACGGCCAGCTCATCTTCAAGCCAGTTTGGCTCACCGGAACGATGGGTCGTCATACCACTACTCCTTCAACTCTGAAAAATTCCATAAAAAAAGCCCCCGAGGATTTCCCTTGGAGGCTTTTTGCATTCGCATTCGATACGAAGCAGGAATGGCGGCAAACAAGCGCCGCCATCGGCTTGTATTTAGATGACGCGTGCGGCTTCGAGCAGACGCACCACCGTCCACGACTTGTCGCGGCTGATGGGGCGGCCTTCTGCGATTTCCACAGTGTCGCCTTCGTTGTATTGGTTGGTTTCGTCATGCGCTTTGTACTTGTTGGAGCGGATGATGATTTTGCCAAAAACAGGGTGCTTGACACGGCGTTCGACGCGAACGACGACCGTCTTGTCCATCTTGTTGCTGACAACCTTGCCAATAAGGGTGCGTTGGTTCTTGACTGCTTGGGTGTTTTGAGTTTCGCTCATTTTACTTTCCTGCCTTCTCAGTCAAAAGGGTGCGGA
>JBEBXF010000231.1:0-5745 GCA_040391725.1 Eoetvoesiella caeni
CCCTCGATGGCCAATGCCAGCCGCTCGCTTTCGTAGGCGGTGCGCGCCGAGGTTTCGGCGTCGCCGCCTGCCTCAGGTTTTTCGGTAGGGTCCGTTGCGGGCTCGTTGAATGACAGAGAGGTACTCTTTCGACGCAAACTCATTAGTCGCCCTAGCTTCTTCTTTATGCGTCGATATTATCCGAAAAACACGACAACATACGGGCGACTTTACATTCCTTTAACTTTCATTTGCGCAAGGCCCAATCGTAGTCGATGGTCAGCGGCGCGTGGTCGCTGAACCATGCCTCTTTGTAGATGGACGCTTGCTTGGCCGCCGCGGCGATGGCCGGCGTGGCGATCTGATAGTCGATGCGCCAGCCCACGTTGTTGGCTCTGGCCTGCCCGCGGTTGCTCCACCATGTATAGGCCTCGCCGGTCGTGTCCGGATACAGGCGCCGGTATACGTCCACCCAGCCCAACTCGTCGAATACTTTGGTCAGCCAGGCACGCTCTTCGGGCAGGAAGCCGCTGTTCTTGAGATTGCCTTTCCAGTTCTTGAGGTCGATTTCCTTGTGGGCGATGTTCCAGTCGCCGCACAACAACACTTGACGGCCGCTCTTGGCCAGATCGGCAAGATGGCCGAAAAGTACTCCATGAAACTGAACTTGGCGGCCTGGCGGTGATCGCCGCTGGAGCCCGACGGCAGATAAAGCGATATCAGCGACAAATCGTCGTAAACCAGCTCCAGATAACGGCCTTCCGCATCGATTTCCGGCACGCCCAGGCCTTCTATGACTCGCAGCGGCTCCTGGCGCGCATAGACCCCCACCCCGCTATATCCCTTTTTTTCAGCATAATGAAAATAGCCGTGATGGCCGGGAAAATCCAGCATGGCGGGAGTCATGTCGGCCGCCTGGGCCTTGAGTTCCTGCATGCAGATGAAGTCGGCATTCTGCTCGGCGGCCCAAGGAAGAAAACCCTTGTTGGCGGCGGAGCGAATGCCATTCAAATTGGCGGAGATGACCTTGAGCATGGATTGTTTTTCCGAAAGCGAAGCTGGAAGCGGGTTGGGCAAGGCTAACATAAGACCGGTATTATTACGCTATTTCATCAGTGTGCAAGGAAAGGCACGATATGAACTGGGTCTATCTGACCATCGCCATCCTCTGCGAGGTCATTGCCACGTCGGCCCTGAAAGCCTCCGAAGGCTTCACACGCCTGACGCCCTCGATGCTCGTGGTCGCCGGATACGCCGCCGCGTTCTATTGCCTGTCCCTGACACTGCGCACCATTCCGGTGGGGGTCGTCTACGCCATTTGGTCCGGCGCCGGCATTGCCCTGATCTCCATCATCGGCGCCCTGTTTTTCAAGCAAAGCCTCGACGCTCCGGCCGTGCTCGGCATGGTCCTCATCATTGCAGGCGTGGTCGTGATCCAGGCATTCTCCAAGACCGCCGGCCACTAGGGCCTGTTAACCCATATTAAAGAGTCGCGACGCCATATCGACCCACTCCGCATCCGTGACACCCATGATATTCCAATCCCTGAAGTTCCGGATGGTTGCGCTATGCCTTGTCGTGCTGGCCGTGGGCGTCGCGTTGCGTTTCGGGGTTGCGCTGCCTCTGACCAAGGAAAAACTGCAGCAGCAGGCCGCCGCGCAGCAATTCACGCTGGCAACCTACATGGCGCGCGACATCGGCCAGCACATCCTGGCCCGCCGCCAATTGATCGGCCATCTAGCGCGAACCCTGCCCTCCGCCCTGCTGCAACAGCCACGGGAATTCCCCGAATGGGCCAGGGATCGGCGCAGCATGAACCCGCTGCCGCCGCCCGAACTGCTATTGATGGATGCAAACGGCAGGCTTCTGGAAAACGGCATGTCCGGCCCCGGCAAGATACCGGCAACAGCGCTCCCGGACGCTCAATGGTTTCGCGCCGTCCTGAGTTCCGGCGAACCGGTCATCAGTAAAGTCGTCCGCGCTTCGGCGCAAAGCATCCCGTTCATCGTCATCGCGGCCCCCGTCAACAACGCCGACCACCGCGCCGCGGCGGTGCTGGCCGGCGTCTTCACGCTGGACGCCCCCGGCCTGCTCCAGGCCCTGCGCGACGACACGGGCATAAACACGGGCGGCCTGCTGCTGGTCTCCCCCAAAGAGCGAACCATCATCGGCGCCAGCAACGTCATGCAACCGGCTTCAGCAGGAGACAAGAACACGAACAGGCTGCTTGACCAGGCCTGGGCCGGCTATCACGCAACCGGCATTACCATCGACGTAAACGGAGAGGAAGAGCTGGCCGCCGCGGCCGGCGTTCCCGGCACGGACTGGTTCGTCGTGGCTCATCTGCCCACGGCGCAGGCATTCCTGCCCCTGCACCTGCTCGAACGGCTGGCCATACAGGGAAGCCTGGTGGGGCTGGCGGGTATCCTCTTGATCATGCTGCTGATTCTTCCACGCATGCTGCGGCCCCTGACCGGCACGGCGCGAGCCATGCGGGAAATCGCCGACGGCAAGCGCGAACTCAAGCCCCTGCCGGTGCAGCGCAACGATGAAATCGGCAGCATGGTGCTGGGCTTCAACTATCTGGTGACGCGTCTTTGCGAAAAAGAGGCCGCCCTCAGGGAAAGTGAAATCCGCCTGTCGTTCCTGGCCCATCACGACTCGCTGACAGGCCTGTACAACCGGGCGATGCTGGAGCATCGCCTGCAACACGCGCTGGATCGCGCCGCGCGCCACGGCGTCCGGTTCGCCCTGCTGTTTTGCGACCTGGACGGATTCAAGGAAATCAACGACGGGCACGGCCACAAAACCGGCGATGTCGTGCTCACCCAAGTGGCCAGCCGCCTGCAAAAAGGGCGCAAGACTACGGACACGATCGCACGCCTGGGCGGAGACGAGTTCATTGTCCTGCTGTCCGAGCTCGACGACGCGCGCGGCGAATCCGCCGCAGCCGCGCTGTACTACCTGGAACAAATCGGCAAGCCCTATCGCGTCGACGGCAAGATCTTCAAGCTGAGCGTCTCGATAGGCATCGCCCTGTACCGCGAAAACGTGACGTCGGGGTCGCAATTGCTGTCGCAAGCCGACATTGCCATGTACCGCGCCAAGCATACCGGCAAGGGCGGGTACTGCTTCTTCGAGGAAAGCATGGCGGAATCCCTTGGCGCCGCGCTCACTTCCCAATGGATTACTGCCAGCCGCCTCCCAAGGCGAGAAACAGATTGACCTGATCGTCGCTCAGTTGCGCCTGCGACGCCGCCACGGCGCTTTCCGTGCCCGCCAGCGTACGCTGGGCATCCAGCACGGCAAGGTAATCCGTCTTGCCCGACATGAACAAGCGGCGCGCCTGGGCCACCGCCTCGATGCCTCGATCCCTGGCCGCTTCCAGCGCGGTCTGCCGATCCAGCTCGCGGGCATACACGACCAGGGCGCTTTCCGTCTCGCGCAGAGCATTCAGAACGCTCGCATCGAACCTGGCCAGATCGGCTTTGGCGCCGGCCTTGGCCTGGGCGATACGCGCCTGGGCCGCCCCGCTATTGGGCAAGGTCCACGAAATCAGCGGCCCCAGGCTCCAACTGAATGTGCCGGGCCCGCCGGCAAGATTGAAAGGCCCGGCGCTGGCGCCGGACAGGCCGAGCGAGATTTTGGGATACAGATCGCCCATGGCCACGCCTATGCGCGCAGTGTCCGCCGCAAGCCGGCGTTCCGCCTGGCGAATGTCGGGGCGCCTGCGCAGCAAGGCGGCGCCATCGCCGACTGGAATGATCTGGGTCAAGCGTGGCGGCGCCGCGCACTCGAGCAAGGACGGCGGCATGGCCGCCGGGACGACGCCGGTAAGCGCCGCCAGCCGATACAAGGCGGTACGCTGCCGCGCCTTGAAGGGCGGCAGCGCCGCCTTCAAGAGCTCCAGCTGGCTGCCGGCACGGGTAACATCCAATGCCGCGCCCCGCCCCGCCCGCTCCAGGCGCCGCACCGCATCCAGCGAATCACTCTGGATGGCAACGGATTTTTGCGCCGAAGCCAGCTCCATCCCCGCCGAACACATGTCGGCATAAGCGCGGGCGGTTTCCGCCACCACGGTGACCCGCACCGCGTCGTAGGCGGCCTGCGCAGCCTGCTCGTCGCTTCGCGAGGCCTCGACGGCGCGGCGGATCTGTCCGAACAGATCCAGTTGATACGCAATGCTGACGCCCCCGCTATATGACCACTGATCGGGAGGGCTGGCCTTGGGCTGCAGCTCCTGCAAGCCTGAAACATGGCCAAAGGTGGGCGAAGCCGAAACGCCGATCGACGGCTTTTGCCGGGACTGGGCTTCCTGAACCGCGGCTTGCGCATGTTCCAGGTTGGCCTGCGCGACGCGCAGGTCGGTATTGTGAGCCAGGGCCTTTTCAACCAAACCATCCAGTACTGTATCTTGATAGAGCTTCCACCACTTGTCGGGCAAGGGCGCTGGTTCGTAGGCGGCCTCGCCCTGGCCGGCAAACGGGCCGGAAGCTTCGGCCTGCCTGGCCACCGCCGAATCCGGCACGCGGTAATCGGGCCCGACCGTGCCGCATCCCGCCAGCGCCAACGCCAGCAAGGACACCGAAAGAATACGGAGCTTCATGAAGCGTCCTTCGATCGGCCCGCATCCGCCCCTGCAGACCCGCGCGCGCCCTCGCCGCCCTTGGTGTCGACGGCCACCGTCGCGGTCTGTCCCGCCACAAGACGCACGCCCTGCGGCACCTTGTCGATTTTCACGCGCACAGGAATGCGCTGGGCCAGGCGCACCCAATTGAAAGCCGGATTCACATTGGGCAATAGATCGGAACCCGTGCTGCGGTCGCGGTCGGCGATACCCAATGCAATGCTTTCAACCGTGCCCTGGATCGGACTCGCATTTCCCATCAGGGTGACGTCGACCGGATCGCCCCGATGAATGCGAGGCAGTTTGGTTTCCTCGAAATAGCCTTCGACATAAAAAGACGAAGCATCGATCAAGGCCAGGACAGGCTTGCCCGCGCTGACATAATCGCCCGAGCGCAAATCCAGATTGGTGACGCGCCCGTCAACGGCCGCCACGACCCGGCTGCGATCCAGGTTCAGCTTGGCGGTATTGAGCAGCGCCACGGACTGGGCCAGCGCGGCCTCGGCCTGCGCGAGCCTGGCCTGGCTTTGCTCCACCGCCTCGACCGCGACCAGAGAACCCAGGGAACGATTGCGGCGTACATCCCGCGCGGCTTGATCCCGCACGACCTCTTGCTGGCGCACCGATGCCCGGGCCTGATCGTAGGCAAGCTGGAAGCGTGAACGGTCGACCTCGAACAAGACATCGCCCGCCTTGACGTCCTGATTGTCGTGCACGGGCACGGCCACGACCAGTCCCGCGACATCGGGGGCCAAATTCACAACATAGGCCTTGACGCGCCCATCGCGCGTCCAGGGCTCGACCTCGTAGTGAACCCACAAGCGCCAGCCGGCGCAAGCCGCCGCCACCACGACAACGGCCGTGACGGCGAATCTGCCCAAGGCAGCAGGATGAAAGGAAAACGGCAGCTTCATTTCTTCAAACCATCAAAAACTTGTAAACCTGTGGAAAAACGGACCACACGCCGAACAGCAACACGACATACAGGGCCAGATCGAAAAGCGCGGGATGCCATACCAAGCGATAAAACCCCAGCCGGGCCAATGCCCCAGAGACAACCTTGACGATGAACAGCGTTGCGATGCCCAGCACCAAAAGCCAGGGCACATAGACGCCGTAAATATTCAATTCCCCAATCA
>JBEBXF010000232.1:0-5709 GCA_040391725.1 Eoetvoesiella caeni
AGCCGATGGCGGCGAAGCTTGGCGCGTTGATTCGCTAGGGCCTCGAGCAGGGCGGGGAGTGGTCAGTCCTGGGTGTTGAATTCGTCGAGCCGCGACTCGATATTGTTTTGAATCGCGCCCAGCAGCTTGAGCAGCAGGTCGATTTCCTGTTCCGAGAATCCGGCGACGGACTCGTTGACGACGTCGGCGGCCAGAGGGAGCGTCAGGTCCTTGAGCTTGCGGCCCTTGCTGGTAAGAAAGATGTTCCACTTGCGCCGATCATGGCTGTCCCGGACTCGTTTGACGAGACCTCGGTTCTCCATCGACATGATGGCGCTGAGGGTGGTCGGCTCCATGGCGCCGACGCGGTTCGACAGCTCGCGCTGCGTGAGCCCGTCTTCGTTCCAGAGCACCCGCAAAAAATACCACATGCCCAGCGTTACCCGGTGCGGGTGGATGCGCAGTTGCAGATAGCGTTGAATCAGCCGATGCGTGGTGCGGATTTGATAGCCCACGCTCCGCGACAATGGTAGCTCGACGCTGCTCGGGGAAGGATTTTGATCTTGCGTTGCGCTCATGCCCATGGCTCGTTGCCGACCGGCGGGATTGCCGAGTGCGCGGCTTGGCCGATTCGAATTTGCATGCGCGAACCGGCCCGGCGGCGCATTGGCGCAAGTGTACCGCGATGCCAGGCCGTCCTGCGAAAAAAAGTACGCCGCAACGGTGTCGCGTTGCGGCGGCGGCAGCCGTCCCCGGCGCGGGTTTGCTCAGACAGGGCTGACGTGGAAGGACTTCCAGTCCTTTCCTTTGGGCACCATGGTCTGGAAAGAACAGACGTCCGCGGGAATCGCGCCGGCGCCGGTGCCGATGGCCTCTCCCGTGTCCCGGAAAGCCTGGACGGCCTTCAGCATTTGCTTGCGGAACTCCACGACGGCGATGTCGCTGGCGCCGAGGTGGTCGTTGCTTCGATCGGCGATGGCGCCCATGGTGGTCCACATGGCGATGTCCTGGTTCGGGAAGCCTGTAATGCCGGTGAAGTTGCCCGCCTTCATGGCCTGCCGATCCTGCCAGTAATGGTTGTCGCGATTGCGCAGGGGGCGGTAGTAGTCGTCGAGATCCACTCCCACCGTTTGCCCCAGGAACTTGCGCCATGCGGCGGTATCGGGCGTTTGCGATGGCTGGCCCCAGGCGATGAAATAGAACACCGTCGTCGTGTCGTTCGCGGGCACGTTGATGTTGGCGACGTTGTACAGATTGTTCGGCGGGATCAGGGCGGTGGCGGGCGCGACGAAGACGGTCGAGCGCACGTAGTCGTTGACGTCGGCATTGTGTATGGGCTTGCGGATCGCCGCGTAGCGAAAGCCGTAGCTGGTTCGATCGATCTGCATGCGGGGCGCTTTGTCGGTGGAAGGGCGGAGCCAGTTGTTTTCGGTGGCTTCCGCGCCGCTGACTTCGGCGGGCACCATGTCCGAAGAGTGCAGGCTCGAACTGTGCGCGGAGTCGATGGCGCCTTCCAGCACCTGGGCCCAATTGCACGGCAGCACAGCCTTGGCGATCGTAACCTTGACCTGCTCGTTGGGCGCCCAGGAGGGCGGCCGGAATTCGGGCATGGTCTCGGGCGGACCCATATAGGCCCACACCACGCCGCCCCATTCTTTCGTGGGATAGGCGGGGTGCTTGATGCCCGCGGCCATCCGGTTGCCGGCGGGTTCCGAAACCATTTCCAGGATGTTCCCGCCGATGTCGAACTTCCAGCCGTGGTAAAGGCAGCGCAGCCCGTCTTCCTCGTTGCGGCCCAGCGCCAGGGAGGCGCCGCGATGAGGACAGTGCTCGCCGATCAGGCCGATATGGCCCGACGTATTGCGGAACACCACCAGTTCCTCGCCGAAAACCTGTGCTCGAACCGGCATGCCGTCGGGTTCGGGGACTTCCTCGGCCAGGCATACCGGAGTCCAGTGCCGTCGCATAAGCTGCCCCATGGGCGCATCGCCCGTGACGCGGCACAAAAGGTCGTTTTCCTCCGGGGTCATCGTTATCTCCTTGCTGGCGAGGCATATTGCGCAAGCCCGCCACAGCGAAAAATGATTTCTTATCGTGGTTTATTCTTGTACTATTAATATTATTAGATATCTAATAATAATGCAATGCCGGCGTGCGGTTTGGCGCATTCGAATCCGAATGTCGCCGAAATAACGGGGCGGGGAGCGCGGGCGATAGAAACGTTCCATAATCAAGGCAGTTTTCTTTGCGAGAACAGGATGGCAAACGAAGAAGCGATCGGTTTGGGAGTGGTGGGATTGGGGCGCGCGTTCACGTTGATGCTGCCCACATTCATGGGCGACGAACGGGTCCGCCTGGTTGCCGCCGCCGATCCTCGGCCGGGCGCGCGCGGCAAATTCGAGCAGGATTTCGGCGGGGCAGCCTACCCGGACATCGAGCAATTGTGCCGGGATCCCCGGGTGGAGGCCGTATACATCGCGTCGCCGCACCAGTTCCATGCGGAGCATGCCGAGATCGCGGCGGCGGCGGGCAAGGCCATATTGGTCGAGAAGCCCATGGCCATAAGCCTGGACGACTGCACGCGCATCGTCGACGCCGTGCGGCGGCACGGCGTCGTGCTGGTGGTCGGCCATTCGCATAGTTTCGATGGGCCGGTGCTGCATGCGGCCCGCTTGCTTCAATCCGGACGCTACGGGCGGGCGCGCATGCTCAATGCGTTCAACTACACGGACTTCCTGTATCGGCCCCGCCGGCCCGAGGAACTCGACACCGCGCAGGGCGGCGGTGTGGTTTTCAGCCAGGCCGCGCATCAGGTCGATATTGTCCGGCTCTTGCTGGGCGGCATGGTCGACTCGGTCATGGCCCGCACGGGCCGATGGGATGCCGGCCGGCCCACCGAAGGCGCTTATGGCGTTTTGTTGAGTTTCCAGGACGGCGCATTCGCCACCTTGACGTACAGCGGGTATGCGCATTACGACAGCGACGAATTGATGGACGGCGTCGGGGAAATGGGGGTTCGCAAGGCTCGATGCGGGCACGACATGGCGCGCCGGCGGCTGGCGGGGTACGGATCGCCCGCCGAAGAAGCCCGGCTCAAGCAGGAAAGCGGCTACGGGGGCGAGCGCTATCAGGCGCCCTCAAGGCAGGATGCGCCGTTTCACCAGCATTTCGGCCATGTGCTGGTGTCCGCCGAAGGCGCCGACATCAAGCTGACACCGCAGGGGCTTATGATATACGGTGATCACGAGATTACCTTCGAGCCGACGCCCAAGAGCGCCGTGCCGCGCTCCGAGGTCATCGATGAAATCTGGGCCGCGTTGCGGCAGGGGCGGCCACCGATGCACGATGCTTTGTGGGCCCGCGCGACCACCGAGGTCTGCCTGGCCATTCTGCAGTCGGCGGCCGGCGCGGGCGATGTCGCCATGCGTTTTCAGGTACCTGCGGTAAAGTGAGGGGGAAATTGCTTCCATGCCGCGCTGCCGGCGCGGTTTCGGAAAGAGGCGGGTGGATGCGCAGGCTCATGGACTCGGATTGAAAACATCATGTTGAACAAGAAAGACTGGCGCGATGCCGTGCCCCAGGATCGCCTGGCTCATTTGATCAAGGATGCGCGGCGGGCCATGGAGCGCGCGCTGCAGATACGGCTGATCGACCATTCGGTTTCGTTTGGGCATTGGTCTTTCCTGCGCATTCTGTGGGAGCACGACGGCCTGACCCAGCGCGAGCTCAGCGAACTGGCGGGCACCTCCGCCCCGACGACGTTTGCCGCCATCAAGGCCATGGAGTCTTTGGGCTATGTTCACCGCAGCCAGAAAGCGGGAAACAAGAAGAATATCTACATCCATCTGACCGAAAAAGGCCGGGCCTTGAAGCAGCACCTGCTGCCGCTTGCCGAAGAGGTCAATGCCGTCGCCATCAACGGGCTAGCGCTGGAAGACGTGCTGATCGCGCGGAAAGTGTTGGTTCAAATCGCCGAGAACCTGTCGTCCGACGAAAAAGACCTGCACGAATCCGAAAATCGCCGGGTTCCTTCCACCCGGGAGCTTGGCAGGCTGCTTCTGCTGGATCGCCCGGACTAAGGCGACAGACCCGTCAGCATCCGCATGGCTGGCAACGGGTCTGGCCGCCCGTCGCCAGGCTTCCGATCAGTCCAGTTTCTGATGCACCGCATCGGCGACCCTGAACAGGGTGGCATCCTCGAAGTGGCGGCCTATCAGCATGAGTCCGACCGGTTTGTTTTCGGAGGTTCCGCAGCACACGGAAATGGCCGGGTGGCCCGAAATATCGAAGGGGCAGGTGTTGTTGACCGGCCCCCAACTGGCGATGAGCACCTCTTTGGGCGAAGCGTCTTCGGGCAGCAGGCGCGTGGCGGTCATGGCCGTGGTGGGCATGAGCAGCGCGTCGTACTGGTTCAGCCAGGCGTCGTACTCGGCGCGCAAGCGTTGAACCAGGTTGCGTGCCTTGGCATAGAGCCTTCCGCCGTGGCGGGCGAAGATTTCGCCGGTAAGCAGGCCGCCCTTGATGGTGGGCGGTAGTTCGTTGATGTGTTCCTTCCAGCCCGCGATGGCGCGCATGAAAGAAAGCGAATAGGCGCCGTTCACGCCGTAGAAGCCCATGCCGTGGGCGTGAGCCAGGTTGTGGTACGAGCCTTCGATGCAAATGGGCAGCCAAAGCGCCGAGCCGATGTTGTGCCAGGGGATGGAGATTTCGTCGACCTCGGCGCCTTGCGCCTGCAGCCGCTTGGCCGCCTCGCGCACGGCCTTGTCCACCCCCGGTTCGGACTCGGGCCGCCCGAAGCCTTCCTTGACGAGGGCGATGCGCATGCCGCGAACGCCCTGTCCGAGGACTTCGGTGTAGGCCTGTGTGCGCACGTTTTTCTGCCGGCCGTCGATGCCGTCGTCGCCGGCAATGACTTCCAGCAGCCGGGCGCATTCTTCGACGGTGTCGGCCATGGGACCGACGTGATCCAGGCAGTATTCGATGCCCAGCACGCCGGTGTACGGCACCAGGCCGTAGGTGGGCTTGTGGCCCACAATGCCGCAGAACGACGCCGGCATGCGGATGGAGCCCGCCTGGTCGGCGCCGATGGCCATGTCGACCTCGTGCGCCGCCACCAGCGCGGCGCTGCCGTTGCTTGATCCGCCCGTGGTATGTCTCGGCGCGCGCGGGTTTTCGACGGGCCCGGTGGAAGCCGTGGAGCTGCTGGTGGAAAAACACAGGTATTCGGCGACGGATTTGCCGGCGATTTCGGCCCCGGCGTCCAGCATGCGCGTGACGATGGTGGCGTCGGTTTCAGGCACGTAGCCGTCGAGTATGGATGCGCCGTTGGTCAATGGGACGCCGGCCACGAAGACATTGTCCTTCACGGCAATGCGCTTGCCGGCCAGCTTGCCTTGCGGCGCGCCTTTGATGCTGGTCTTGTAGTACCAGGCATTGCAGGGGTTGTCGGCGGCGTCGGGCCGATGGCCGGGAGTGCGCGGGTATTTGTTTTCGGGGGCGGGCTCGGGGAGCTGCTCGATCATGCGCAAGGCCGGTGTGACGGCGCTGAGGAATTCGTGATAGCTGCCTGCTTCGGCGGGAGTCAGATCCATGCCCAAATCGGCGCCCACGCGCCTTAGGCCATCCTGATCGGGGAAAAAGAATGCCATAGTGAAGCCTCCTTTGATCGGCGTGCGCCCGAGAACGCCTTGAGCCGCGGCGCACTTGGTTGTCGTTGCAATGATTCTGCCA
>JBEBXF010000233.1:0-5709 GCA_040391725.1 Eoetvoesiella caeni
TCATCCAGGAAGGCAACGTGGGCCTCATGAAGGCCGTCAAGCGCTTCGACCCCGACCGCGGCGTGCGCCTCGTCTCGTTCGCCGTGCACTGGATCAAAGCCGAAATCCACGAATATGTAGTGCGCAACTGGCGCATGGTCAAGGTGGCCACCACCAAGGCGCAGCGCAAGCTGTTCTTCAATCTGCGCCGCATGCGTCCCGACGGTTCCGCGCTCAACCCCGAGCAAATCCACGAAATCGCCGCCGAGCTCAATGTCCGCCCCGAAGACGTCAGCGAAATGGAAGTGCGGATGTCCGGCCACGAAATGGCCCTTGAAAGCCCGCACGACGACGAAGACGCGTTTGCGCCCATCGCCTACCTGTCCGACGAAGCGCAAGAGCCCACCCAGGTGCTCGAGCGCCGTTCCCGCGACGACCAGCAAGGGGCCGGCCTGGCCGATGCCCTGCAGGTTCTGGATCCGCGCTCGCGCCGCATCATCGAGGCGCGCTGGCTGCAGGACGAGGGCGGCGCCACGCTGCACGAGCTGGCCGCCGAATTCGGCGTGTCGGCCGAACGAGTCCGCCAGATCGAAGCGGCCGCTCTCAAAAAAATGCGCCAGTCCCTGGTCGCCGCCTGACGCAAAGCCTGGCCGCGGCTGGCTTTGCGTCTTACAACTAAATACAAAATACCGCAGAAATTGTCGAACTTATTGTTCGGCGGCGACACTAATCATCATGAGCAATATGACTGGTACCTGCTTCTGGCGTGTATCTGTTGTTCATTCGTCCGCTTCTGCTTCTCCTCAATCCCCTCCCTTTTGAAGCGGATGTTTATGGGACACCAGCATGGTGTCCCATTTTTTATGCGCCGCCGCTTTTCGCCCTGAAGGCCGTACCCATGACTGGTCATGCAGGAAGGCGCGCATTCGGCCGCGGCGGGGCTCCGTTTCGCCTGTCTATTATCTGAATCCAGAAAGAAAAAAAGCGTATCCTACGCGAACGGGCGCCGGGAGCTCCGCCTCTCCCGCCACTGCAAAACGTAGTCATACCATTTCGAGGATGTCGTTGACGATGGATGTGGGGTTTCTGGTATTCGGGGTAGCAGTGCTTCTGGCACTGGTGTGTTTCATGCCGGCTCTGGCCGGCCGCCTGAGCCTGCCGTATTCAGTGCTGCTGGCCATCGTGGGCATCGTCCTGGGCGTGATCATCCATGTGCACGACTGGATGCCCAGCGTGCTGTCCGGCATTTTCAACGTGCTGCAGCACTTCGAGGTGTCCTCGGAAACCATCATCTACGTTTTCCTGCCCATTCTTTTGTTCGAAACCTCGCTGGCCACCAATGTGCGGCGTTTGCTCGACGATATCGGCCCCATTCTCATGATGGCCATCGTGGCCGTGGTGGTGTGCACCGTGGCCGTGGGGTTTTCGCTTAGCGCCGCATCCGACTACGGGCTGGTGGTTTGCCTGATGCTGGGCGCCATCGTGGCTACCACCGACCCGGCCGCGGTGGTCGGCATGTTCCGCGAGGTGGGGGCGCCCAAGCGCCTGACCACCCTGGTCGAAGGCGAATCGCTGTTCAACGATGCGGCGTCCATTTCCTTGTATTCGGTGCTGCTTACCATGCTGTACAGCGGCAGCACCGACGTTTCGGTGCAGTCCATTTTCTCCAGCTTCCTGTACAGCTTCCTGTTCGGCGGCCTGGCGGGTTTTCTGATCGGGCGCCTGGCGTGCTGGCTGTTCATCCTGTTGCGGGGCTGGCCCATGTCCGAGGTCACCCTGACCGTGGCAGTGGCCTACCTCGCTTTTTTCATCACCGAGCATTACTTGGGGGCGTCGGGCGTGGTCGCCACCGTCATCGCCGGCCTGGTCGTCGGGTCGTCCGGCCGCACGCGCATGTCGCCCACCACCTTCGAACAGCTCGAGCATTCATGGTCGCAGTTCGGGTTCTGGGCCAATTCGCTGATCTTCCTGTTTGCCGCCATGCTGATTCCGCGCATGATGACCGACGTGACCTGGGTCGAAATCCTGCTGGTGGTGCTGCTGTTCGTGGTCACGCTGGCCGCGCGCGCCGTCATGGTCTTCGGCGTGCTGCCGCTGCTGGGGCGGATGGGGCTCAGCACCAAGGTCAGCCGCTCCTATCGGGTGGCCATGTGGTGGGGCGGCTTGCGGGGCGCGGTGTCGCTGGCTTTGGCGCTGGCGGTCACCGAGCAGCAGCATGTGCCTTACGAAGCCCGCCAGTTCATCGCGGTGGCGACGACCAGCTTCGTGCTGCTGACGCTTTTCATCAATGGCGTGTCGCTGCGTCCGCTTATCCGCAAGCTGCGTTTGAACCAGCTTTCCCCTATCGAGCGCACCATCCGCAACCAGGCGCTGATCGTCGCCCTCGAAGACCTGCAGGAAAAAACCGCTGAAATCGCCCAGAACGAGCATATCGGCGCCGAGGCCCAGACTCGCATCCGTTCGGTCTTCAACACCACCCTGGCCAGCGCCAACGACGGCCAGGTGCGGCAGTTGACGCAGGACGAGAAGGTGGCGGTGGGCCTGGCCATCGTGGCGTCGCGCGAAGAGGAAATGTTCTTCGAAATGCTCAAGGCCCAGATCGTGGACTGGCGCATTGCCGAGAACGTGCTGGCGCGCGCCGAGCGCATGAGCGACGCGGTGCGCGCCGGAGGACTGGCCGGCTTCGAGGCGGCCATCGAGGCCGACATGCGCTATTCGGTGGCCTTCAGGCTGGCATTGCGCCTGAATTACGCCTTCGGTTTCCAAAGCTGGCTGGCCTACGAAATCGCCAAGCGTTTCATGAGCCTTCGAACCAAGCGCTCCGAGGCCCAGCACCTGCTGGCGTTCGCCCGCAAAGAGCTGCCGCCCATGCTGGGCAACGAGGCCACCGACATCATCGTGCAGGCGCATCAGCGCAGGCTGAAACGCCTGGACAGCGCCCTGCAGACGCTGAACCTCCAGTATCCTTCGTTCGCCCTGTGGCTGCAGGAGTCGTATCTGGGGCGCATGGCCCGCTCCATGGAGCGCATGCGCTACCGCGACATGCTGTCGCAGTTCCTGATCAGCGGGGAGGTGTACGCCGACCTGCTCAAGCAAATAGACCAGCGCTGGGTTTACGTCGAGCAGCGGCCGGCCATCGATATCGCCATGAGCGCCGACGACCTCATCAAGCGCGTTCCCTTGTTCGAGGGCATGTCGCCCGACACCCTGCATGCCATCGGCAAGCTGCTCAAGCCCAGGCTGGTGGTTCCCGGGCAGGAGGTCAGCATGCAAGTTGGGCGGACGCGGGCCATGTACTTTGTAGCCTCGGGGGCGGTGGTCATCGACCTGCCCGATCGAACCACCATCGAACTGGGCAGCGGCGAATTCTTCGGCGAAGTCGCCTTGATCAAGAGCATGGAATTCGAGGCCCGCGTCACGTCGCTGGGGTATAGCCAACTACTCATGCTGCAGGCGCGCGATTTCAACCAGCTGCTCGAACGCGATCCGCAATTGCGGGAAAAAATCGAAGTGGTCGCCAAGCAGCGCATGCGCGCGCTGGAAGTCTGGCAGCAGTTCCAGTCGGGCGAGCGCCAGCACGAACCGCTGCCCGACCTGTCGCGTCCCGCGCCTCTGGATTAAATCAGTTGCTGGATGTCGTGGGCGATGACGCTGGCCTGTGCGTTGCCCGGCAGCAGTATGCGCGCTTCGCCGCTTTTGTCCATGATGTAGAACGACGAGCTGTGATCCATGCCGTAGTCTTGCGGCGTGGGGCCGGGGGACTTTGCGTAATAGGCCCTGAACGATTTGGCCGTTTTGGCCAGCTGCTCGGGCGAGCCGCTCAGGCCGATGAAGCCGGGGTTGAAGGCGCTGGCGTAGCGCTGCATGACTTCGGGCGTATCGCGCTGCGGGTCGACCGTGATCATGATGACCTGAACCTGGTCGGCGTCTTTTTTCAGCAGGCTCATGGCCTGGGCCAATTGCGCCATGGCCGTCGGGCAGACGTCGGGACAATGGGTATAGCCGAAGAAAATGACGGCGATCTTGTTCTTGTAGTCGGCCAGGGTGCGTACCTGGCCGCTGGCGTCGACCATGGCCAAGTCGCTGCCCAGGTGGGTGCCGGTAATGTCGCTGCCCTGGATGGCCAGCTTTTTGGGCTTGTCGTCGCAGCCGCTCAAGGCCAGGGTGGCGGCGGCCATCGCCGCGCCCAGCAGCACGCGTCGCTTAGGTTCGAACGGAAGCATTCCGGGTTTTTCCAATAGTCGGCAAGAAAATCAAATAAGCGCTATCCAGTGATCCACCAGCAAGGCCCCGAACAGCAGCGACAGATACAGGATGGAGTAATGGAACAGCTTGCGGGCCAGTTCGTCGCTGTAGTCTTGGTACAGACGCCACGAATACCACACGAACAGCCCGCTGAGCACGACGGCCGCCGCCAGGTAGGGAAAACCGCTCATGCGCACCATGAAGGGCAACAGCGTGGCCGCGAACAGCACCAGGCTGTACAGCAGCACGAACAGCAGCGTGAACTTCTTGCCGTGCGTGACGGGCAGCATGGGCAGGCCGGATTTTTCGTAATCGTGGTTGCGATACAGCGCCAGGGCCCAGAAATGCGGCGGCGTCCAGATGAAGATGATGAGCACCAGCACCCAGGCTTCGGCCGGGACGGCGTTGGCGATGGCCGCCCATCCCAGGGCCGGGGGCATGGCGCCCGAAAGGCCGCCGATGACGATGTTCTGCGGGGTAAGCGGCTTGAGGATGATGGTGTAGATGACGGCATAGCCGATGAAGGTGGCGAAGGTGAGCCACATGGTCAGCGGATTGACCCAGTTGTACAGCACGACCATGCCCAGCCCGCCCAGCAGCCCTGAAAGCAGAATTACCTGGGTATTGCTGATAGTGCCCCGCGCCGTGGCGCGCCGCGCCGTGCGCAGCATCTTGGCGTCGATTTCCTGCTCGATAAGGCAATTTATCGCAAAAGCCGCCGCCGCCAGCAGCCAGATGCCCAACGTGCCCGCCACCACCAAATGCATGTTCGGCAGGCCGGGACTGGCCAGGAACATGCCGATAATGGCGCAAAATACAGCCAGTTGGGTTACGCGCGGCTTGGTCAGCACCAAGTATTGACGCAAAAGATTGGGTTGCGGGGCGGTAGCTGTATTCATGTCGGTATTTTAGACCCGTCGGCGCGCGCCAGGCGCACCATGATTGTCACGGTGATAAGAACCAGGCCGGCCGCGCCGCCGTTATGCATGACGGCAATCAGCAAGGGCCACTGGAAAAATATCGTAGTCAGGCCTGTGATCAGTTGCGCCAGCAGCAGTAAAAGCAGTAGCGTTGCTGGTGATTGTAAACCCGGTTCGCCTCGCAGCCGGAATCCCAGCGCGCCCATGTAAACAAATACGACAAAGGCAAAGTTGCGATGGGTCCAATGGATGGCGGTCAGGGCGTATTGCGAAATCGCTTCGCCTGAAGGCAGCAGGCCCAGGCCGCGAATAAGCGAGTAGCCGCCATGGAAATCCATGGGGGGCAGCAGTTCGCCGTGGCAGGTGGGAAAGTCCATGCAGGCCAGCGCCGCGTAGTTGGTGCTGACCCAGCCGCCCAGGGCAATCTGGACAAACAGTAAAACCAGCCCCACGGCGGCCCAGGGCAATAGCGTATGTACCGCGGGATTTGTCGGCGGATGTTCTTTTTCGCGCGCCGCCAACCAGGTCATCAAGGCCAGCAGGCCCATGCCGCCAAGCAAATGAG
>JBEBXF010000234.1:0-5703 GCA_040391725.1 Eoetvoesiella caeni
AAGCCATGATGCTGATGGAAAGCAGGCAACTTTATGGTTTGGGCTGCGGGCTGATCGACATGCTGCTGCTGGCTTCCACGTTGCTGACCGTCGACACAAAACTCTGGACGCTGGACAAGCGCCTTAGCGGCATTGCCGATCGCGTCGGCGCCAGGCTCTGATCGGGAGCTCCCCCACATGGGTTGGCGGCGGGCAATCGCCCACGCCAGGCTCCAGGCCGTCCTTGTGTCGCTTCAGTCTTGTGAAAGAATCGCCCGGATATCGTCGGGCACGGTAACCGCCGCCAGTGTCGGCGGATAGGTCAGCGAGTAGGTGGCCCAGACCCGGGTCTCGGTGGCTTCCATGCAAAGCGTTTCGCCCTGGAAAATACGGTGCCTTACTGTGATGGAGGTGCCGCCGATTTTCTCGATGTGGATTTCGTGGGTGACCTGGTCGAGAAGCTGGGGGGCCTTGATGAACTGCATCGAGAGCTGGACCGAGGGCAGGCCCTGGCGGGTTTTGGGGTCGATGACAGCATGGGCGTCGATGCCAAGAGACGAGAACATCTTGACCAGGCCGTCGACCATCCAGATTGCATAGTTGGGGAAAAAGATGATGCCGGCCGGATCGCACTCGCTCCATTGGAGGGTGCGTTCGTATCGATAGGTTCGCATGGTGTTCTTGGTTTTTTGATATGAAAATGGGATTGCGGGCGAGCTTTGCTCCACCCGCATCTTATCAACAAATCCGGTGAATCCGTGTGGCGTTGCGTCCGGTATTTGCCGGCTGCCCGATAGCCGCGTGCGCTGGTGTTTTCCCGAGGTCGGGGAGCCCGGCCTATTGCGGATTTGCCATGGCGGCAGTAAGCTTCAAAAACAAAACAAGCAGTCCTGGCTCCGCGGATTCCTATTATTTGCCGGCGTATTCTGGCTTGCCGGCAGGGCTGTGGCGATTGCCGAAGCTGGTTCCAAAGCTTGATTCCCGGGTTGCTCGTTTTCAAGGCTGAAAGTTCCATTGGAAGAAGAAAAAAATATTAAGAAACAAAGACTAAAAGGAGAATTAGTTTTGAAACTAAGTAATTATCTCAGCGCTATGGCATGCGCATTGCTGGTGGCGGGTACGGGTCAGGCGCAAGCCGCCGATACTTACGATATTGATGTAGTTCTGCCCCTGACGGGCGGCGCTGCGTTTCTGGGCAAGGGAGAGCAGACGGCGCTCCAGTTGCTGCAGAAGATGGAGAACGAGAAGGGCGGCATCCACGGCCGCCAAATCAATTTTGTCTTTCACGACGACCAAACTCATCCGCAGGTTGCCGTTCCCATGGTCAACCAGATCAAGGCCGGCAATCCGGTGGTCGTGCTGGGGTCGGCGATTTCGTCGGTGTGCAATGCCATGGCGCCGCTGTTCAAGGCGAAAGGGCCGGTCAACTACTGTTTCTCGCCGTCCTTGTACCCGAAGAGCGGCAGCTATGTGTTCAGCTCGAGCATTTCGACCAAGGCGCTGGCGCAAGGTCTGCTGCAGTATTTCGGCGACAAGGGATGGACCAAGATCGCCTTGCTGACGTCTACGGACGCAACGGGGCAAGACGCGCACCGGAACATCCAGGAACTCATGAACTCCGGCAAGTTCAGCAAGCTGTCCATTGTGGCCGACCAGCAGTTCAACACCAAGGATATGAGCGCTTCGGCCCAGATACAGCGCATCAAGGGAGCCAATCCCGACGTGGTCATCGCGTGGTCCACCGGCGGGCCGATCGGCACGGTTTTCAAGGCCATCAAGGATGCGGGGCTGAATGTTCCCATCGCCACCACAGACGGCAACATGACCTACGAGCAGATGAAGCAGTATGCCGATTTCCTGCCGAAGGATCTTTACATTCCGTCGCCCGAATGGCCTGAGTCCGAGCTGCTGAAAGTCGCCGACAATGTCGCCGCCGCCAAGAAGGCGTTCTTCGACGCATATGCCAAGGCGAACGTCAAGCCGGACGGCCCGTCCACCTTTGCCTGGGATCCGGCCTTGCTGGTGGTGGAAGCCTTGAAGACATTGCCCAAGAACGCAACGACCGAAGACCTGCGCAAGCATCTGGCCGGGCTGCAGGGCTTTGCCGGCATCAACGGCATCTACGACTTCAAGGAATTTCCGCAACGGGGCCTTGGGCCGGCCAATGTCGTGGTGACGCGCTGGGACAGCAAGGCGGACAAATGGGCCGTCGTCAGCAAGGCGGGTGGCGCGGCGCTATAAAAATAGCCCATTCATAAAAACAAGTCGAAGGTTCTGAACGATGACAGAGTTTATTCAGATCTGTGTCGACGGGCTGGTGGTTGGGGCAATTTACGCGTTGATCGCGCTGGGGTTCTCGATTGTTTATCGGGTCACCGGCGCCATCAGTCTCGCCCAGGGCGGCTTCGTCATCGTCAGCGCGCTGGCCGGGTTCACGTTCACGGAAACGCTGGGCATGCCGGCGATCGTGGGCTTGCCCCTGGCCGTCGTGCTGACGACCATTTTCGGGACGGTGCTTGGCGCCCTGACATTCGTGCCGGCCTTGAGCCGGCTTTCCAATTCGAATGTCCTGATGATCACAGTCGGCATGCTGACGCTGCTGGAGGGGCTGTCGTTCATCGTGTGGGGCAGCCAGCCGTACGCGCCTCCGCCTTTTTCGGGCCAGAACCCGATCTCGATCGGCAGCGTGCGCATTCCAACCCAGGATTTCTGGGTGCTTGCGACGGTGGCCGTGGTGCTGGCGGGGTTGTGGTATTTGATCGGGCATACCAAGCTGGGACGCGCCTTGCGGGCGTGTTCGGAAAACCCCGTCGCGGCGAGCCTCGTGGGGGTCGACGTGCCCCGCGTCACGGTGCTGAGCTTCATGCTGGCTACCGCGCTGGCCGCCATCGCCGGGGTGGTGGTGGCGCCCACCACGACGCTGCAGTTCGATATCGGCCGGCTCTTCACGATTTCAGGGTTCATCGCCGTCGTCATCGGCGGCCTGTCTTCGTCCACCGGGGCGCTGGTGGGCGGGCTGCTGCTGGGGCTGGCCACGCAATTGGCCACGGCCTATGTGTCCTCGCTTTTCAGCAGCGCCATTGCGTTGCTGATTCTGCTTGGCGTCCTGGTATGGCGGCCCGGCGGGCTGATTCGCTCGAAGGTGGTGCGGCGGCTCGATGTGCGCGATGAAAAGCGCGTGCAGGGACATTTGCTGCGCTTTCCTCCCAGGACGGCGATATGGCTGTCGGTGGCGGGGCTGGTCATTGCCCTGGCCCTGCCGCATTTCATCACCTCCAGCGGCGTCATGAGCAGCCTCACCATCGCGGCCATCCAGTTCATCGCCCTGATCGGACTCGACCTGCTCATGGGCTATTGCGGCCAGGTAAGCCTGGGGCACGCCGGGTTCATGGCCATAGGCGGCTACACGGCCGGTTACCTGGTCATCAACTATGCTGTCCATCCTTTGCTGGGCATTCTGGCCGGCATGGGTTTGTCGCTGGTATGCGCCCTGGTTCTGGCGATGGTGACCTTGCGCTTGCGGGGCTTGTACCTGGCGCTTGCGACGCTGGCGTTTTCCTTGCTCGTGGATTCCTGCGCCGTGGGGTTCATCGACATTACCGGCGGGCCGTCCGGGCTCGTCGGCGTGCCGTCGTTCTCGATAGCCGGCTTCGATTTCGATACGGCGCTATCCATGTATTACCTGGCCGTGGGGGTGAGCGTCGTCGTGCTGTTGCTGCTGTTCGGGGGGCTGCGTTCGCGCTTCGGCCGCGCGATCATCGCCATCCGCACCGACCAGATGGCGGCCGGCGCGCTGGGCGTCAATGTGGTTCGCCACAAGCTGGTCGTGTTTGCCATCAGCGCCGTGCTGGCGTCGCTGAGCGGCAGCCTTTATGCGTTCTCGTTCAATTTCCTTTCGCCCGACATGGTGGGCGTGAACAAGTCCTTCGAGCTGGTTTCCATGATGGTCATCGGCGGCGAGGGCACCTTGGTCGGCTCGCTGTTCGGCTGTATTTTGCTGACGCTGCTGCCCACCATATTCCAGTCGCTTGCCTACTACAAGACACTGGCCAGCGGTTTGTTGCTGATCGTGTGCTTCCTGTATTTGCCTCAAGGCATTTACGGCGCCTTCGCCGAGCGCCTGGTGCGCTGGACGTCCCGCGCCAAGCCATCGGGGGCGGCGCTTGATGCGTCCGGAAGGAGGGCGGCATGAGCAGTCCCATTGATGCCCTCCAGGGGTCGTGTGTTCTGTCGGTGCGGGGGCTGTCCAAGTCGTTTGGCGGGGTCCGCGCCGCGTCGGATGTGACGTTCGAGGCGCGGGACGGCGAAATCACGGCGCTCATCGGCCCGAACGGCGCGGGCAAGACCACGGTCTTCAACCTGGTGACGAATGTTTTTCCCTACGAGGGCGAAGTCCGTTTCGAGGGTCGCGACATCAAGGGGTTGACTCCCATCCAGGTGGCCCAGATGGGGCTGATACGCACGTATCAATCGGCCCGAGTCTTTCCCGGCATGACCGTGCTCGAGAATGTATTGATGGGGCGGCATCGTCTTTTGAAAAGCTCGCCGTTGTCCCAGTTCTTTTGGGGACGGTCGAGCCGGCGGGAAGAGGCCGATCTTCGGCGCCGGGCCGAAGGCCTTCTGGATCTGGTGGGTTTGCTCAAAGAGCGCGACACCCATGCCGTCGATCTGCCCATGGGCGCGCAGAAGCTGCTTGAAGTCGTGCGCGCCTTGATGAGCCAGCCGCGCCTGCTTTGCCTGGACGAGCCTGCCGCCGGCCTCAACGACCGGGAAACCGAGGATCTGGCGGTATTGCTCAAGGCGGTTCGCGCAAGCGGCGTGCCGATTCTGCTGGTCGAGCACAATATGGGGCTGGTCATGGGCGTGGCCGACCAGGTGGTGGTGCTGGATGCCGGAGCCGTCATCGGCCGGGGGACTCCCGCCGAGATCCAGCATGACGAAAGGGTGATTCAAGCCTATCTAGGACGGGAAGACCATGCCACTGCTTGAATTGCGCAATGTATCCGCCGCGTATGCCCGCGAAAACGTATTGCACGATGTCGACCTGACTCTCTCCAAGGGAGAGATCGTGACCCTGGTCGGGGCCAACGGCGCCGGGAAATCCACTCTGGTGAGAAGCATTTCGGGCCTGATGCATGCGCGCCAGGGCGAGATTCTGCTTGAAGGCAAGCCCATTACCAGGCTTTCGCCCGCGGAACGGCTTACATTGGGCATTGCCCATGTGCCGGAGGGCCGCCAGATTTTTCTGGGCATGACCGTGGCCGAGAACCTGCGTCTGGGCGGATACGGGGCGGCGGACAGCGGCAAAGAGTCCGAGGCCGCGCGCCTCGAGCGGGTGTGCGAGCTGTTTCCAATTCTGCGGGAACGCTTCGATCATACGGCCGGTAATTTTTCCGGCGGCCAGCAGCAGTTGCTGGCCATTGCGCGCGGCCTGATGTCGGGGCCGCGCCTGCTCATCCTGGACGAACCTTCGCTGGGCGTGGCGCCGTTGCTGGTGGCGGAGATATTCAAGTTGATCGGAAGGCTGCGGGACGAAGGGTTGACGATTCTGCTTGCCGAGCAGAATGCGCGTCAGGCGCTGGCCATCGCCGATCGCGGCTATGTGGTCGAGAATGGGCGCCTGACCATGTCCGGCCCCGCCAAAGAGCTTCTGCAGTCGCCGGAAATCGTCGAGAAATATCTTGGCGCCGGCACGGGCGGCGCCAAAGCATTGTCGGAACGCTC
>JBEBXF010000235.1:0-5635 GCA_040391725.1 Eoetvoesiella caeni
CCTGACGCTGATCGGCGCCATGATGGTGCACCTGGGCGACGCCGACGGCATGATATGCGGCACGGTCGGCTCGTACCTGGATCATCTGCGTTTCGTCGACGAAGTGCTGGGCAAGGCCCCGGGCGTCAAGACATACGGCGCCATGAACATTCTGCTGCTGGCCGAGCGCACCATCGCCCTGGCCGATACCCACGTCAACGACAACCCTTCCGCCGAGGAAATCGCCGAAATCACCATCCTGGCCGCCGCCGAAATGCGCCGCCTGAATATCGAGCCCAAGATCGCCTTGCTGTCGCGCTCCAATTTCGGCACCGACAGTGCATCGTCGGGCCCCAAAATGCGCGAGGCGCTGCGCCTCGTCCGCGCCCAGGCCCCCGAGCTCGAAGTCGACGGCGAAATGCATGGCGATTGTGCGCTCGACGAAGCCCTGCGCGAACGCATCCTGCCTTCCACCACGCTCAAGGGGGCGGCCAACCTGCTCATCTGCCCCAACGTGGATGCCGGCAACATCGCCTACAACCTGCTTAAAACGGGGGCGGGCGGCAATATAGCGGTCGGCCCCTTCCTGCTTGGCCTGAATGCGCCCGTGCATATTCTGACTTCAAGCTCCACCGTGCGGCGCATCGTGAACATGGCCGCGCTGACCGTGCTTGACGCCAATATGCCGCGCAATAACTAGCACGTTGCCTATGGACGCCCGGAAGCCGTCGATAGGCCTGATTCTTACCGGTGGAGGGGCGCGGGCCGCCTATCAGGTCGGCGTGCTGTCCGGGGTGCTGGATATTCTCGATCCACAACGCCATCATGGGTTTCCGAATCCTTTTCCCATTATTTGCGGCACGTCGGCGGGCGCCATCAATGCGGCGGCGCTGGCCTGCCGCGCCAACGCGCCGCACGAGGCCGCCGAGCGGCTGCGTCATCTGTGGGAAAACATCCACACCGAAATGGTGTACCGGGCCGATCCCGCCTCCTTGTTCCGGACCGGCCTGCAGTGGCTGGGCATGCTGGCGCTGGGCTGGGTGATGCCCGAGCGTCGGGGCCAGCAGCCCCATTCTTTGCTCGACAATCAGCCATTGAACGAGCTGTTGACGAAATCGCTGGATTTCGACCGGCTGGGCCAGAACCTGGAGCGCGGCTGCCTGGATGCGCTGGCCATCACCGCGGCAGCCTACATCAGCGGCGAGCATCTTATTTTTTATCAATCCAATACCCCGTTGCTGCCCTGGACCCGTTCGCTCAGGCGCGCCATTCCCAGCCGTATCGGCGTCGATCATCTGCTGGCGTCCAGCGCCATTCCTTTCGTCTTTCCGGCGCAGGCCTTGCTGGTGCAAGGCGCCTGCGAATGGTGCGGCGACGGATCCATGCGGCAGTTGGCGCCGCTCAGCCCGGCCATCCACCTGGGCGCCACCAAGGTGTTCGTCATCGGCACCGGGCATCGGGACGATACGCACGCCGAGTCGCGCCGGCTGAACTCCCCTTATCCCAGCCTGGCGCAAATCAGCGGCAACGCCTTATCGAACATTTTCCTGGATGGGCTGTCTATGGATGTAGAGCGGCTCGAACGCATCAACGAGCTTTTATACTTGCTGCCTTCGGATACCATGCTGTCCCAGTCATTGCGGCCGATTTCCACGTTCGCCATCACGCCCAGCCGTTCGCTGGACGAGCTGGCTCTCGAACATCTGGACGAAATGCCCCGGGCTGCCCGTACACTTTTTCGCGTTCTCGGTGTATCGTCGGGTTCGGGCAATGAAACAGGAGGGGCGCTGGTATCGTATTTATTGTTTGAAGCCAGCTATACACAGGCATTAATTCAGTTGGGAAGAACCGACAGCATGAAGCGTACGGAAGAAGTCAAAGCGTTTTTCAAGGAGACGCAATAATGACCCAGGCACAAGCGTTACAAAAAAAAATACAGAAAGGCGGTTTGCTCGACGCTTCCCGAACCAACAAGGACGAGGCCTTTCAGCACGCGCAAGAATTGGGCATGACGGCTTTTAGCGTCGAGTGCGATCGAGCGCGCAGCCGCTCGGCGGTTCTGCGGGCCGTCGTCAAGGCCATCGATTACCCTGAGTTCTTCGGCGGCGATCTCGACGCCTTGTACGATTGCCTTTGCGATACCGTGCTCGACCAGAAAAACGGATTATTCCTGTGGTTTCATAACCTGCATTCCGGCGACCCGGCCCTGGCCGACGATGCGCAAGCCATCGTCAGCGTTTGCGACGACGTGGCCGAATTCGCCAAGAATAACGGGCGGTGCTTTGCCTTTGCGGTCGAACATGCGGGCAAACACCCCGATCCCGAACCCGGCGTGGCGCCGACCCCTTATTCGGGCGGCGAAACCGAATAGGCCGCGCCCCGCGGCTTTGCCTTCGTGCCTCGAGCCAGGCATGGCACGTGCCGAGGGGGGCTTTATTGCGGGCGCCACCCGCTTTATCCGGTCAGATCCAGCGTTTCAGGGCGGATACGGCCGAAATCAGCGCCAGTCCGGTGGTTTCCGTGCGCAGAACTCGGTTGCCGAATCGAACCGGCACTATCGTCGGCCGGCGGGCGGCCTCGGCTTGTTCCTCGTCGGACCATCCGCCTTCCGGCCCC
This sequence comes from Eoetvoesiella caeni, assembly GCA_040391725.1. Lineage (GTDB taxonomy): Bacteria > Pseudomonadota > Gammaproteobacteria > Burkholderiales > Burkholderiaceae_B > Eoetvoesia > Eoetvoesia caeni_A. The sequence continues at coordinate 2,596 of JBEBXF010000235.1, forward strand.
ACCAGCAAGGCAATGGGGCCTTGGTGGGCCGACAGCGCGGTTTCCAGGGTTTGCGGCGCGTCGGGCTGGCACAGCAGCGTCAGTTGCGCCGCCTGGTCGGCCTGGGTTAGATAATCCCGCAGCGAAAGCGGCGCATCGACCACCATGACGCGGTTGCGCCCGCATTGCTCGCTGGCCGATTGCGCAACGCGCTGCCAATGAAGCAGGCGTTTGGCCAGGCGTTCCGCGCCCAGTTGCAGCACGCTGCGCTGGGCGGCAATGGGAGTGAGCCGGGCGGCGCCCAGCTCCACGGCTTTTTCCACGATCCAGTCCATTTTGTCGCCCGAGGGCAGGCCTTGCGCCAGCCTGATTTCGCCAGGCAGTTCCGCCTCGATGGCCTGGTGGGCGCCGGTTTGGGCATAGCCCTTTTTGCCTTCGGCAATCAATTGGGCCGGATACTGGCCGCCCCGGCCGTCGAACAGCACGATGGCGGAGCCCGGCTTCAGACGCAGCACGCGCAAGGCGTGATGGGCCAGTTCCTGCGGCAATTCGATGAGCTGGTCGGCGTGCAGTGGAACAGGGCAGAAGAAGCGTGGTGCGGCCATAGGCGGATCTGGATGTCGAAGTGGGAGTAGTGTAAGGGTTTTGGCCCGTTTTGCAGAGGTTTGCCCCGGTGACAGGGGAATGTCAGCTCAGGTGGTAAAATTCAAGGCTTTGCAATCCTTATTGTCGGGGTTCACGCCGGCGGCGTGCTTCAGCCCCTTTTGTGAGTTTTCAATGAGCCAATCGCCCGTCCAAGATTCATCCATGGCCAATGCCATACGCGCACTTGCCATGGATGCGGTTCAACAAGCCAATTCGGGGCATCCCGGAGCCCCCATGGGCATGGCCGATATCGCCGAAGCGCTGTGGACGCGCCACTTGCGGCACAATCCCGCCGATCCCGCCTGGGCCAACCGCGACCGTTTCGTTTTGTCGAACGGCCATGGCTCGATGCTTCTGTACGCCTTGCTGCATCTTAGCGGCTACGACCTGCCCATCGAGGAACTCAAGAATTTCCGGCAACTGCATTCGCGTACGCCGGGCCACCCCGAGGTCGGCATCACCCCCGGCGTCGAAACCACCACCGGCCCGCTGGGCCAGGGCCTGGCCAATGCCGTCGGCATGGCGCTGGCCGAGGCGCTGCTGGCCCGCGAATTCAATCGCGACGGCCATGGCATTGTCGACCACTTCACCTATGCATTCGTGGGCGACGGCTGTCTGATGGAAGGCATTTCGCACGAGGCCAGCTCTTTGGCCGGCACGCTCAAGCTGTCCAAGCTTATCGTTTTTTACGACGACAACGGCATTTCCATCGACGGCGAGGTCAAGAACTGGTTCGCCGACGACACCCCCGCGCGTTTCGAGGCCTATGGCTGGAACGTGATACGCAACGTGGACGGCCACAATGTGGCGGAGGTCGATCAGGCCATCCAGCAGGCCAGGGATGCGGCCGCCGAGCACAAGGGCCCCACGCTTATTTGCTGCCGCACCGTCATCGGCAAGGGCGCGCCCCATGCCGCCGGCTCCGAAAAAGTGCACGGCTCGCCCCTGGGCGCCGACGAAATCGCCGCCACGCGCGCCGCCCTGGGCTGGACCAGCGCGCCGTTCGAAATTCCCCAACACATCTACCAGCGCTGGGATGCCCGCATCAAGGGCAAACTGTGGCAGGCCGAATGGCAGGAAAGCTTCAAGGCCTATGTCCAGGCGTATCCCGAGCAGGCCGCCGAATTCATGCGCCGCATGCGGGGCGAACTGCCGGCGGATTTCGCCGAGCAGGCGGCCGCCTTCATTTCCGCCACGGCCGGCAAGGCCGAAACCGTGGCAAGCCGCAAGGCTTCGCAATTCGCCATCACCGCTTTCGCCGAACTGCTGCCCGAACTCCTGGGCGGCTCGGCCGACCTGACCGGCTCCAACTTCACCGACTGGAAGGGCGTAGCGCCCTTGCGGGCCGGCGACGATGGTGTGCAGTTCGGGCGCCATATCAATTACGGCGTGCGCGAATTCGGCATGGCGGCCATCATGAACGGCATTGCGCTGCATGGCGGCTATCTGCCTTTCGGCGGCACCTTCCTGACTTTTTCCGACTACTCGCGCAACGCCATCCGCATGGCGGCGCTCATGAAGCAGCGCGTCGTCCACGTGTTCACGCACGATTCCATCGGGCTTGGCGAGGACGGCCCCACGCACCAGTCCATCGAGCACGCGGCCAGCCTGCGCCTCATTCCCAACCTGCACGTCTGGCGTCCCTGCGACACCACCGAAACCGCGGTGGCCTGGCAGCAGGCGGTGCAACGCCCGGCCAGCCTGGGCATGCAGGTGCAAGACGGCGGGCCAAGCGCCTTGCTGCTGTCGCGCCAGAACCTGCCCTTCGTTACTCGCGACGAAACCGCCACTGCCGCGATCGCGCGCGGCGGCTATGTGCTGCGCGACGCCGCGAACGCCAAGGCCGTCATCATCGCCACCGGCTCCGAAGTCGGCCTGGCCCTGGCGGCCCAGGAACAATTGGCCGAACGCGGCATTGCCGTGCGCGTGGTGTCCATGCCTTGCACCAATATCTTCGACGCCCAGGACGCGCAATGGCGCGAATCGGTGCTGCCCAAGGGCTTGCCGCGTGTCGCGGTCGAAGCCGGCGCGACAGGGGGTTGGTACAAGTATGTGGGCCTGGACGGCGCGGTGGTGGGCATCGATACCTACGGCGAGTCCGCCCCGGCCGGAGTCCTATTCAAGCATTTCGGACTGACCGCCGAGCATGTGGCGCAAGCCGTCGAACAGATTTTGTAAAACAGGAGAGTAATCATGGCAATTCGCGTAGCAATCAACGGCTATGGCCGTATCGGACGCAACGTCCTGCGCGCCCACTACGAAAACGGCAAGAAGCACGATATCGAAATCGTGGCCATCAACGACCTGGGCGATCCCAAGACCAATGTCCACCTTACCCGCTACGACACGGCGCACGGCAAGTTCCCCGGCACGGTCGAAGTCGACGGCGACTACATGGTCGTCAATGGCGACCGCA
>JBEBXF010000236.1:0-5632 GCA_040391725.1 Eoetvoesiella caeni
CGGCTGATCTGGGTGTCGAAGAGTATGGGCGTCGGTACCTTGCGCCTGCTGCTTCAGGTGTGTCTGCCAGCCATTCTTCCCGCCATTTTCTCGGGCTTGCGTATCGCAGCCGCTCTTTCTTTCATCGTGCTGTTCGCCGCTGAACTCATCGGCAGCAAGGATGGCTTGGGTTATTTGATTTCCACCGCTGAATCGGGTCTTCGTTTCGACTTGGTCTTTGTGGCAATCATTGTCATCGGTGCTTTAGGCTTTGCATCTGATCGTCTGCTACTGATCTTGCGGCACTTCGTGTTGCGCGGGCAAAGTTCCACCAGGAGGAACGATCTGTGATCACAGCTTCTATTCCGGGCCTTCGCTGGTGCTCCATTCCCGTTTGGTTGCTCATTTGGTTCCTCGTCGCCCGCAGCGGTGTCGTCGCACCGACGATCCTCCCGGATCTGGTAGACGTTGCGCGATTGCTGTTCAACGAACTTGCCAATGGGCTTCTGCTCCGGCAAGGCTTGGTCACGGCGGGCAGGGCATTGGCAGGTTTTGCTCTGGCCATCCCCTTCGGAGTCGTGCTCGGAGCGCTAATAGCGCGCGTTCGTTGGGTGGATACGCTCTTGGAGCCCATCACCTTCATTACTTATCCAATCCCAAAGATCGCGTTGTTCCCGATTTTAATATTCGTGTTCGGCCTCGGGACGCCTTCAAAGATCGCTTTCGCCTTTCTCGAGAGTTTTTACCCGATCGTGGCAGCAACAATATTCGCGTTCCGTACGATCCCGGTGAAGCTCATCTGGACAGCGCAGAGCATGGGGGCGTCGAAGGTATGCATCCTCCAACAGATTCTCTTGCCGTCGGCGTTGCCAGGCATCTTCACCGGAATGCGGGTCGCCTTGCCAGTGTCCCTGCTCGTCGTCATCGTTGCCGAAATGATAGGGGATAGCCGTGGGTTGGGTTACTACATCGCTGAAGCCAGCCTCATGTTCCAGACCGACAGAGTCTATGTTGGTATCATCGCGGTAGGTGTTCTCGGCTCCTTGTTTGACCGTGCTCTTTTGATTTTGAGAAATACGGTCGTTCGTGGTTCTTGATCGGTGCGGTCTAGCTAAAGAGAAGGTGGATCCATGGACACAACGGCCAAAGACATGATGAACATGGTGAGCAAAACTGGTTCAGTCGATTTTTATTATTCGGGGTATTCGATCAACAGCGAAAAGGTCCTGATGTGTTTTTTCGAAAAAGGCTTCGAGTTCGACGGCCATTATATTGATCTGTTCAAGTTCGAGCAGACGAAGCCAGAGTATTTGCGTATCAATCCGCTGGGATTAGTGCCGACCCTTGTCATCGATGGTACTCCGATCCCCGAGTCAACCGTCATCAATGAGTATGTCGATGACCTCATACCCTCGAACCCATTACGGCCCGAGGATCCGCTTCTGCGCGCGAAGATGAGAGAGCTTGTTCAACGTTTTCAGGAGAGTTTCTACCCTTCGATGGCTCTCCTCAGCCAGTTTCATTTCGTGGCTGGCGAGCTCAAACGTCGATGGACGAATTCCCAGCTTGAAGAAATGATTCGACGCAAACCCCTGCGGGAGCGTAGAGAGCGCCAGGAGCAGGCTTTGCAAAAAGGATTGAGCGAGGCCGACATTGCGAATGCCGAACGCAACGCCTTCACAATGCTAGATAGGATGGACGCACATTTGTCCAACGGGTCTGGCTGGCTTCTCGGAGAGTTTTCGCTTGCTGACATAGCCGCCGTTCCTAATGTGCATCGATTCTTTCAACTCGGCCTGGGGGATGCCGTCGAGACGCGATTCCATGTCATGGCTTGGTATCGCAGGATCAAGGAGAGGCCGAGTTTCGTGCGCACCTACGAGTATGCGGTGCAAGATTTCAGCTAGTCACCGAGCAGTTGAGCTTTGGGTGCTTGGGTCGACACCATTTACAGGCCAATTTCGAGGGCGGAGACCTCAGCCCTGGCGGGGGGCGGCAAGATCCGTGTCCGCCCGGGCCATTAAAGCCGCGTTTCGAAATAACGGGCCAGGCGCGCGGGCAGCCAGCCCAGATAGCCTGGGAATGATCCGGTCACGAAGCCCGCATGCCCGCCCTCGGCGGGCTGATGCAGCAGTACATGATCGGAGCAGTCGGCGGTGCCGGGCAGCGAGGGCTCGGGCACGAAAGGGTCGTTGCGGGCGTTGAGCACCAGGGCGGGAACCATCAGCTCTTTGAGCCAGGGCTTGCTGGAGGCGCGCGTCCAGTAATCCAGCGCGTTCTTGTAGCCGTGCATGGGCGCGGTGTACATGTCGTCGAAGTCGCGCAGCGTGCGGACGTGGCCCAGTTTGTAGATGTCCACGGTGCCCGGAAAGCGCCTGGCCTTTTCGTACACCTTGTGCTTCATGCTTTTCAGAAAGTAGCGGGTATAAAAATAGCGGCCGGCGAAGGTGTCGGACAGGCTGCTTCCCGAAGCCGCCAGATCCAGCGGCACCGATATGGCGGCGCATGCGGCCAGGGAGCCGGCCATCTCGGGATGTTCGCCCAGGTACTTGAGCATGGCGTTGCCGCCCATGGAAACTCCCGCCGCATGCCATTTGGCATGCGGGACGCGCGCCATGACCGTGCTGAACATGAAGCCGATGTCTTCCGAGTCGCCCGAGTAGTAGGCCCGCGCCATCCGGTTCATGAAGCCCGAGCAACTGCGGAAGTGCGCCACGACCACGATCCAGCCGCGCGCCCGGAAATACTGGGCGATGGCTTGCGCATAATGGCTTTTGCTGCTGCCTTCGAGCCCATGGAACAGGACGAGGGCAGGGGTGTTCGGCGTGTCTGGAATGCTGGCCCAGTCGGCATCCTGCATCCAGCGCCGCGCCGCCGTGGGGGCGAGGCCGGGATCGGGGCTCGCGGGCGTGTTGCCCGCCGTCTTGTCGGAAAACAGCCCGGGCCCGGCCCAGTCGAAGTCGATGAAGTCGCCATCGGGGGTGTTGACGCGTTCGCGAACGAAAGAGATCCGGTGGTAGCGTGCCGCCAAGGCGCCGTCGATGGTTTGCATAGGGCGTCCGGGCAGCCAGAATGGCTGGGGGCAGGCTGAAGAGTCTATCTGGGCGGTCACAGGCCGTTGGCGAAGTTAAGGAAGAGGCGGCGAAAGAGGGCGGGCATTTTATGGCTTGCCCGCCCGGGGGGCGGTCAGGATCCGTTGCGCGTCGGCAAGCGGGGGCCAGGCTTAGTGGCCATGCACGTGTTCGCCATCCTTGAGCTGGTAGGTGGCGCTGCAATAGGGGCACGAAGCGCGGCCGGTCTTGACGACTTCGATGTAGACCCGGGGGTGCATGGACCAGAGCGGCGCCTTGGGGCCCGGGCAATAGACGGGCAGGTCGGCGGCTTCGACGTAGATGACGTCGTCGTGGGGGGAGTGAGTGTGTTCTGCACTGCTCATGGCGGTTCCTGCTGGTAAAGAGATGTTGTGGCCGGGGCTCAGACCTTGGTCAGCCAGTGATGGTATTTGGCGTTGCGGCCATTGACCACGTCGAAAAATGCTTTTTGCAGTTTTTCGGTAACGGGGCCGCGGCTGCCCTGGCCGATGACGCGCCGGTCGATTTCTCGGATGGGGGTGACCTCGGCGGCGGTGCCGGTGAAGAAGGCTTCGTCGGCGATGTACAGGTCGTCGCGGGTCAGGCGCCGGGTAACGACCTTGATGCCCAGATCGGCGGCGATGGCGTGCAGCGAGCTGCGCGTGATGCCGGTCAGCGCGGAGGCGATCTCGGGTTCGTGCAGCACGCCGTCTTTGACGATGAAGATGTTTTCGCCCGACCCTTCGGCAACGAAGCCGTCGGTGTCCAGCAAGATGGCTTCGTCGTAGCCGTGATCGAGCGCCTCGGCATTGGCCAGGATGGAGTTGGCATAGGTGCTGGCCACTTTGGCGCGCGGCATGGTGACATTCACATGCTGGCGCGCATAAGAGGCAATTTTCACCCGGATGCCCTGTTTCAGGGCTTCTTCGCCCAGGTAGGCGCCCCACGACCAGGCGGCGATGGCCACATGCACCTTGGCGCCTTTCGGGGATACCCCCATTTTTTCCGAGCCGTAGAAAACCAGGGGACGTATGTAGCAGGACTCCAGGCCGTTTTTCCGCACGGCTTCGCACTGCGCCTGCATGATGGTTTCGCGGTCGAACGGGATTTGCATTTGGTAGATGTGGGCCGAATTGAAGAGCCGGTTGGTGTGGTCTTCGAGGCGGAATATGGCAGTGCCCAGGTCGGTGTTGTAGGCGCGCACCCCTTCGAAAACGGCCAGGCCGTAGTGCAAGGAGTGGGTAAGAACGTGGGTCGTGGCATTGCGCCAGGGAACCAGTTCACCGTCGTACCAGATAAAACCATCCCGATCGGACATCGACATAATGCTCTCCCAAAAAGAAGCCGTCATTGTAGCAAGCAGCGGGCTTATACAATAGCCGATCGCGCCGCGGCGGGTTTTGTCCGCGGCATCGTATAGTATGCCTTTGCCAGCCGCGATCTGATGCGCTGGATTCCATTTTCAATTCGTGGGGTGTTTCGTTGCCGGCGCGGTTCGTCTCCTTCTTGCTGCCGCCTGGCGCCAAAGCCAGGCAAAGCTTCATGACCGGCCTGCGCGAGGTGACGCCGGCGCTCATTGCGACGAGCATCTGGGCTTTCGTTACCGGCATCGCCATGGTCAAGGCCGGCATGACCGAAGGCATGGCCTCCTTGATGACCTTGCTGGTGTATGCCGGCTCGGCCCAGCTTACGGCACTGCCCCTGATGGTGGCCGGCGCACCCTTGTGGCTGATTTTCGCCGCCGGCGCGGTGGTGAACATCCGCTTCGTCATCTTCGGCGCTGCGCTGCAGCCTTATTTCCGCCACTATTCCTGGGGCAAGCGTCTGGCGCTGGGGTTCTGGTGCAGCGATATTTCGTTCGTGCTGTTCATGACGCGCTACGGCGACGATACCCACAAGAAGGGGACGTCCGAGCAGCTCTGGTATTACCTGGGCGTCATCGTTCCGGGCTGGTTCTCGTGGCAGGCGCTGTCGCTGCTGGGCATCTACGTGGGCGGGATCGTGCCCGATACCTGGGGGCTGGATTTCGCCGCCACGCTGGCGCTCATGATCATTACACTGCCTCTGGTGACGTCCCGGCCCATGGCCGTATGCGTGCTGGTTGCGGGCGCCGTCGCGTGGCTGGGCCAGCCGCTGCCGCTGCGCCTGGGGCTGGCCGCGGCGGTCGTGAGCGGCATTGTCGCGGGTGTAGCGGCCGAATACTTTCAATCGAAGAAGGCGGCCCGATGAGCAGCGGCATGGACTCCTACTGGTATGTTCTGGCGGCTACCGGCCTGTTGCTGCTGGTCAGCGTTCTGACGCGGGCCGGCTATTTCGTGTTCGGCGACCACCTGCCTTTGCCCGACGCCGTGCGGCGCGCCCTGCGCTACGCGCCGGCGGCGGCCCTGACCGGCATCGTGGTGCCCGAACTGCTGCCCTGGGAGGATGGGCTGGCCGCGTTCTTCGGCGTGCCTGTATTGGCTGCCCTGGCGGCCGTCGCGCTGTTCTGGCGTACCCGCAACAGCATTCTCGTCATTGTCGGCGGCATGATTGCTTACTGGATCTTGAACGCGGCGGCATGGCTGCTGGGCTGAGCGGACGGG